>DAOTXG010000706.1:0-4347 GCA_034435515.1 Anaerolineales bacterium | reverse complement strand
GCCGCCGGGCGCGTGAAACCGTCCAGGGCATCGCGAAGCCTCCCTCTGGGATTGAACAGATTTCCCACCACCATCCCTGGGTCTACCTGCTGACCGCCGTGTACAGCGCAGGGGTGGGGAAGTGGGAGCAGGCCAGCGAAGCCTTGCAACAAGCCGCCGACATTGCCGACCGCCTGGGCGACCGGCGCCGCTGGGAGCAGAGCATCCACACGCTGGCGACGGTGAAATATCTGCAAGGCGAATTTGCGCCGAGCGCCGAATTGTTCAAAGAGTTATACACCGTCGCCCATCGGCAGGGCGACGTGCAATATCAAGCGTACGGGCTGATCGGGCAAATCCGCTGCCGCCTCACCGGGAGTAACGACCGTCGTAACGACTTCCGTCGTGTCTCGGCAGATCTCGAAGAACTGCACGCCCTGCTCGCCCGGAACCTGGGCCGGGTGGAAGAGATCATGGCGCACGGCGTCATCGCCCTGGCCTACTTGCGACAGGGCCAGACCACGCTGGCCCGGCAGGCCGCGGAGAAAGTGATGTTGCTGATCGGCTATTCGCGCCCGATTTCCTACAACCTGGTTCACGCCTACGCCGCCGCCCCAGAGGTTTATCTGACGCTGTGGGAACAATCCCCGCTCATTGCGGACGGCCATTTTGTCGCGGGCGCGCGCTATGCGCTTGAGTCTCTCCGGCGATTTGCGCGCATCTTCCCCATCGGCCAGCCGCGCGCCTGGCTGTGGCAAGGGAAATTCGAGCAGTTGGGCGGCAGCCTGTCGGAGGCCGAGGCGGCGTGGGACAAGAGCCTGGCCGCTGCCGAAAAACTGGGGATGCCCTACGAGCAAGGGCTGACGCACCTGGCCTTCGGCCACGCGAAGCGCGCGACCGAGGACGAGCGGCAAAGACACCTGGCCGAAGCCCTCGAAATTTTCACCCGCCTCGGCGCAGCCTACGATGCGGAGCAAACGAGAATACTCATGGGAGAGCAGCCATGACTATTGACGCCCCTCCCCTCGTCGCCACAATCCGCATTCCGCAATCCGGAGAGCAGCCATGACCATTGACAACCCCTTTGTAGCGACGGACGCCAGCGCGTCCCAGCGCGTCCTGACCCTGCCCAACAACACCTATGTCGTCAACACCAAGGCCGGGCCGATCCTCGTCAATTGCCCGCCGGAGACGCTGAAGTACTTGCTCGCACAGGGCCTGAAAGCCCCGAAGATTGTGTTGCTCCCGCCCGACATGCCGCTGGGCCAGCAGCTCGGCTCCGGCGGTTTCGTGCGCCAGGGCGTCAACTACGCCAGCGTCGAGTTCATCATGTACGCCAACTTCTTCGGCGCGGGCGGCGCGCGCACGCATCTCATCACCCCGACCTCACCCCAGGCCTACCGGCTGCGCCGCATCCTCGAAGAGACGGTGGACGGCCCCAGTGACCTGGCCGACTACGGCCCCTACCAGTGGCTGCAACACGAATGCGCGGCGGTGGCGCACTTCCCGCCGCTGGGCCGGCCGCCGAACGTGGACGACCTGGTCACATTCGCCAACCTGGAGACCAACGGCGGCCGTTTAGACGACGTGGAGATTCACCTGGATGGCGACCACTTCGTCTTCGTCGAAGACGGCCAGATCGTCGCCAAAATCTCGACGACGATCCGAGGCACGCCCGCGCCCCTGACGGTGGCCCCGCCCCGCCCCCTGCTCCGGCAGGAGATCACGCTCCAGTTCATCGGCGGGAGCGATGGCTTCGACCCGGCGGGGATCACGACCTGCTTCCTGGCGTATCTCGGCGCGGACATTGACACCCAGGCGACATTGTTTGACACCGCCGCCTATCTGCGCGTGCGCTTGGGCAACCTGGGCATCTCGCCCAGTCAAATCTCGGAGGTCATCCTCTCGCACCTGCACGAAGACCACGTGGCCGGCCTGCCGGAACTGCTGCTCATGGGCCAGAACCGCGTGCGCCTGCTGACCTCCGACATCATTTACCGCAGCCTGCTCCGGCTGTTGAGCGCCATGCTGGGCGTGCCCGAAGTCGAGGCGGCCACGCTCTTCGACCACTACCCGCTCAATCCCGGTCAGCCGATTACGCTCGAAGGCCGCCGGTTCGAGTCGATTTACGCCATCCACTCAATCCCCACCATCGCCGTGCGAGCCAACACCCTCTGCTACTCCGGCGACATGCGCTACGACGAGGAATGGTTCAAGGACCTGGAGGAGAAGGGCGTCCTCTCGACCCGGCGGCGCGAAGAATTGACGCACTTCTTCGACGGGGCCAGCGTCCTCGTGCAGGACGCCGGCGGCGGCGCGATCCACACCACGCTCACGCCGGCGCTGCTCAAGTCGCTCGCGGCCAAAAGCCAGCGCCTGATCCTGGCCCACACCAGCAAGCATTTCCTCCCCGCCGATCACCCGGAGCTGGGGGCGCACGTCGAATTCGCCAGCAGCGGCCACGTGAGCGCCCTGGGCGAAGCCGTGAACCCGCCCAAAGACGTGGAACCAGTCGAGACGCTCTCGGTCTGCACCCTGTTCGCGCGTCTGCCCGTCGGGGAGCGCATTGCGCTGGCCGAGAAGACCGCGCTGGTAAAGTGCGACCCCGGGCAAGTCATCCTGCGTGAAGGCGACCCCTCGGATGGCAAGACGTACGTGGTGCATTCGGGGCTGGTCGAGGTCTGGGCGCGGGGCCAATTAGCGCAGATGATGGGGCGCGGCAACAGCCTGGGCGAGCGCGGCGCGATCATCGGCGAACCGCGCACCAGCACCGTCATCGCGCGCGGCCCGGTGGAGTTGCTGAGTCTCAGCCCGGAGGTCTTCCTGCCCGTCGCCGAGCAGATGGGGCTGCCCCAGGCCTTCTATCGCGCCGAGTGGTTGTGGAAGCAGCCGGCTTTCGAGCATCTCCCCTGGGCCACATTGCTGGACCTGGCCCTGGACTTCCAGCCGCGCCGCCTGGAGGCCGGGGAACAACTCTTCGAGTACGGCGAGCCGGGTCACGAATGTTACCTGCTCGTCTCCGGCGCGGTGGCCGTCACCAATCCGCAGGGCGCGCTGGTTGAAGCCATGGAAACGCCCGGTGGGTTCTTCGGCGGGCGAGCGGCGCTATACAAGCAACCGCGCAACGCCTCGGCCCACGCCCTCAAAGCCAGCGAAGTGTGGGCCTTGCCGGCGGCCGCCCTGCAGCGCCTGCAGATGGTTTACCCGCACGTCTTACTGCACCTGCGCGTCGTCGAAGCGGCCCGGCACGGCCGGGCGCCCGCAGATGAGGCCGCGCGGGAATGACGCACTCGCGTGCGTCACTACGAACGACGATCGCCCATCGCTTATCGCCTATCGCTTATCGCTCTCTGCTCAAATCAAACGATGCGCGATACGCGATACGCAATACGCGATACGCGATAAGCCATACGCGATACGCAAACCGTGAGTGCCTCCTCTCTCATCCCGACTCTTGCGAGTTACGTCCCGCCGCTGGTCGTGCGCCGGCTGGCCGCGCACCCGGCCTCGCTCAGGACGCCCACGGCCGAGCGCTTCTCCGCGGCCGTCTTCTTCGTGGATATTTCCGGCTTCACCCTGCTCACCGAAAAACTCGGCCAGCGCGGCCCCGAAGGCGCGGAAGAACTGACGCGCATTATCAATACCTACTTCGGCCAGCTGATTGAATTGATCAGCGCACATGGCGGCGAGGTCGTCAAGTTCGCGGGCGACGCCCTGCTTGCCCTGTGGCCGGCGCACCATTACGCGCAATGGCATGGGGATGCCATTGCCGCTGGGGCGCCCACCGGCAGCGATGGCATCCCCATGCCATCGTCGCCCGCGCCGCCCGTGTTCTCGACCCCATTACAGGAGGCAACCTACCGCGCCGCCCAGTGCGGCCTGGCCGTCATCGCCCGGCTCAACCATTACCCGGCGCTGGAAAACTGGTGGCTATACCTCAAAGTCGGCCTGGGCGCGGGCGAGGTGCTGGCGGTGAACGTGGGCGGACAATTTGAGCGCTGGGAATTTCTCGTGACCGGCGCGCCGCTTTCACAAATGAGCCTGGCAGAGCGCACGGCGCAGCGCGGCGAAGTGACGTTGAGTCCAGAAGCCTGGTCGCTCATCCAGGCCTACAGCATCGGGCAGCAGTTGGACGCTTCGCGCGGCGTCGTCCGGCTCGAAGCCGTGCGCCTCGCCGCGCGCGCGGCCCCCCGGCCCGCGCCGCCGCTTCCGCTTCCGCCGCCGGGCGACGCCGAGGCGGAGCGCGCCCTGCTGGCCTTCATCCCGCGCGCCATCACCCTGCGCCTGGCCGCCGGGCAGACCGATTGGCTGGCTGAGCTCCGGCGGGTGACGGTGTTGTTCCTGACCATCAGCGGCCTCGACTACGCG
>DAOTXG010000705.1:0-6569 GCA_034435515.1 Anaerolineales bacterium | reverse complement strand
ACCGTCGTCAGCAGAGCGGCCGAGGCCAGCCGCGCGGCGACCACCGGCCACAACACACTCTCGCTGTTCGCGCGGTCGAGCGCGACGAAGAACAGGCCAAACCCCAGCCCGGCTATCAGCGGCAGCCCCAGGTCTCGCGCGCGCAGGCCGGCTTCGTCCGGGCGCGAGATGAACCACACGGCGGCGAGCGCCAGGCCGAAACCGCTCAGCCGCAGCGCCGTCGGCCAGCCCTCGGTCAGCAGCCCGAAGCCCACCGGGATCACCGCGGCGACGATGGCCGAGACCGGCGCGGCGACGCCCATCCGCCCGGAGGCCAGCGCGCTGTACAAAGCGACCAGGCCGACGCCGCCTCCCAACCCGGCCAGGCCGCCCCACATCAACTGGCCCGGCGGCGGGATTTTTTCGGATAGCGCCAACGCCAGGCCGACGAGCAAGAGAACGCCGATGACTTGCGAAACGATGACGACGCCATACACCGGCGCGCGTTTCGCCGCCAGCCCGCCGCTGAAATCCCCCGCGCCCCAACTGAGCGCCGAGGCCAGTCCAAAGGCGACCGAAGCGAACTCGGAGCCGGTCATCTCTTCCGCCGCCGCTCTGCCCGCGTCATCTGCATAATCTCGTCCGGCGTCTGGCCCTGCTCCAGCAGCCACTCGCGCTTGGGCTTGAGCGCGCCGGTGGGGCACACGCCCACGCACTGCCCGCAGAAGACGCAGGTTGTCTGCGGCATGGGCTGGTCGAAGAAGGTGCCGATGCGCGTCTCGAAGCCGCGTCCCTCGAAGTTGATGGCGTAGGTGAACTGCGCGTCGTCGGCGCACACCTGCACACAGCGCCAGCACAGAATACACTTGGAGTAATCGCGGATATACATCGGGTTGTCGTCGAACACGGGGTGTTCGCGCCGCCCGGCCTCCGGGAACCGCGCGGGGGCGGCGTGGTACTCGCCGAGGAACTGCTGAATCTCCGGCGCCTCCGACAAGTCCACCGACGAGTCGAGCAGTTCAAGGATCGTTCGGCGGCTGCGCTCCACCCGCTCACCGCGCGTCTTCACACGCATTCCCTCGCCGACCTGGGCGACGCACGCCGGGGCTAACACGCGCGCGCCTTCGACCTCGACGACGCAAATCCGGCACAGCGCGTTGGCTGTGCAATGGTCGTGATAACAGATCGTCGGGATGTCCGTCCCGACCTGCCGGGCGGCCTGGAGGATCGTCGTCCCGGCGGGGACGGCGATGGTCTGGCCGTCAATCGTCAGGGTGACTTCGGTGGGCATGGTTGTCCTTTTGAGGTGCGACGCACCCGCTGCGCGAGTGTGTCGCACCTGAATGGCCGCTATTCGAGGCTATCCGTGTCGAGCAGGTGCTTCGCCAGGTCGCGCAGTTGGACGTAACCGACGGGCTTGATGAGCACCAGGTCGGCCATCGGACGCAGGTTGTTCGCCAGATAGGGATCGCCCGTGGCCAGGATAACCCGCGTCTTGGTCAGCCGCTCGTCGGCGCGGATCTCCATCAGCAAATCCGCGCCCGACACCTCTGGCAGGTGCAAATCCAGGATCACGACCGCCGGCTGCACAGCCGCCAGCCGCTCGCGGGCCCGTTTGCCGTTCGTGACGACCTCGACGGTGTAGCCGGCCTTCTGCACCGCTTTGGAGAACACATCCGAGAGATAAGCATCGTCTTCGATAACCAGAGCCAATGGTTTTTCCATGCGGCCTTCTTTCTTTACGGCAGTCTCCTGATCGGTTTACGGGCGTTTTTTTCAACGGATGGAACGGATTGCGCGTAGCGGCTTCGCGAGAAATCCGGCCGCGAAGCGTCCGTTCCATCCGTTGACTAAGGCGCGAACATCTCCGGCCAGAGTTTCATCGCGCTCAGCACCGCGCTGGCCGCCGTCTGCCCCAGGCCGCACAGCGAGGCGTCGGTCATCGTCCACCCCACATCCGCCAGGCGCTCGGCGTCGCCGGGCAGGGGCCGGCCGCCGGCGAGGCGCTCCAGGATTTCGTGCTGCCGCTGCGTGCCCAGCTGGCACGGATAACACTTGCCGCACGACTCGTGCGCGAAGAAGCGCGCCAGCCGCCGCAGCCCGTCGCGCATATCCGCCGTGTCGTCGAAGACCATCACCACGCCGGAGCCGAGCGGCAGCCCGGCGCGCCGCAGGTCTTCAAAGGACATCGGCGTGTCTAGATCCGCCTCGGTCGCAAACGCGCCTGCCGCGCCGCCGAACAGCGCCGCCTGCAATTTGCGCCCCGGCCTCAACCCTCCGGCGAGGTCGAACAACAAGCGGCGGATGGTCACGCCGAAGGGAACTTCGTAAAGGCCAGGCCGCTGAACCTGCCCGGAGACGCAGAACAGCTTGGGGCCGGGCGATTGCCCCGTGCCAATTTTGCGGTACTCCGCCGCGCCCTGCGCGAGGATGAGCGGGACGTTGGCCAGCGTCTCGACGTTGTTGATGACGGTCGGCCGGCCGAATAACCCGTGCGTCGTGGGGAAGGGCGGCTTGACGCGCGGAAAGCCGCGCTTGCCCTCGATGGACTCGAACAGCGCGGTCTCCTCGCCGCAGATGTACGCACCCGCGCCCAGCCGCAACTCCAATTCTAACTCAAATCCCGAACCCAAAATGCCTTTTCCGAGGCAGCCGGCCCGCCGCGCTTCTTCCACCGCCTGACTCATCACTTCGAACGCATAGGGGTACTCGCCGCGGATGTAAATGTACCCCTTGTGCGCGCCGATGGCATACGCCGCGATGGCCAGCCCCTCGATCACCAGGTGTGGGTCTTCCTCCATCAGCACGCGGTCTTTGAACGTGCCTGGCTCGGACTCGTCGGCGTTGCACACGACGTATTTCGGCCCGCCGGGCGCTTTCGCCGCGCCTTCCCATTTGACGCCCGTCGGGAACGCCGCGCCCCCGCGCCCCACCAGCCCCGAGGCTTTCACTTCGGCGACAACAGCCTCAGGAGCCATCGAAAGGGCTTTCTTCAAAGCCTGGTAGCCGCCTTGTAATTGGTAATCGGTCATTGAGGCAGGTTTTCCCTGCCCGCAATTCGCGGTGAGGAGGCGGATGTCCCCGCCGATGAGGCCGCCCGCGCGGTCGCCCGATCCCATGCAAATCTCCGCCGCTTGCGCGGGGTCGGCGCGCCCGATGGCCCTCTCGCCCACGAGGATGGCCGGCGCGTGCTCGCACAACCCCAGGCACGGGGCGCGCTCCACCGTGAACCGGCCATCTGCGCTCACCGCGTCAGGTTCCACTCGCAAATGCCGGCAGACCGCGCGGAGCACGTCGTCGCCCCCCGCCAGGGCGCAGGCCGGGTCGCCGCACACGCGGATCATCGTCTGGCCGCGCGGTTCTTTGTAGAACATCGCGTAGAAATCAATCACGCCATACACGTCGGCCAGCGGGACGCGGAGCGCGCGCCCCACCTCCGCCGCGACCGGCGCCGGCAGATGGCCGTAAATGTCCTGCGCGGCGTGCAGGGCGGGCAAAAGGGCCGTGCGGCCCTGGGGGGCAAACCGGGCAAGAGTCGAGCGCAAGGGAGCGAGATCCAATTCCGACATTTAGCCTCCGGTAGAGCCTATAGTGTAAGCCTCTCACCGCCGACTGGCAAGCCTGTGATTGTGCACGCCAGCCTTGTCCGTAGGAGCAGTTTGTAACCACGATCATCGCGGCTACAAGCCGCTCCCACGCCAATTGCTTGACCACCTTTGAGTGCTCATGCCTTTGATTGACGGCCTCTCCCCAACCGGGTACACTGCGCAAGATTTTACCTCTTACTCGTTACGTTTTACTCATTACGTTTTACGGAGCCCCCCATGCCTCTCGATGTTCCCCTCATCCGCTCTCAATTCCCCGCCCTCGCCTCCGGCGCGGTCTTCTTCGACAATCCCGGCGGCACGCAGGTCGCCCGGCCGGTTGTCGAGCGGATGAATGACTATCTGCTCCACCACAACGCCAACCACGGCGGCGCGTTCAAGACCTCGGTCGAGTCGGATGCGATCTTGCACGAGGCCCACGCGGCCCTGGCTGATCTCCTCGGCGCGGCCTCGCCCGACGAAATTATCTTCGGCGCGAACATGACCACGCTGACCTTCGCCGTCTCCCGCGCGCTCGGCAAACTGCTCTCGCCGGGGGACGAGATCGTCGTCACGCGCCTCGACCACGACGCGAACGTCTCGCCCTGGCTGCTGCTGGCCGAGGACACGGGCGCGATGATCCGCTGGGTGGACCTCCGCGAGGCCGACTGCACGCTCGACATGAGCGACTTCGAGGCGCAGATCACCGACCGGACGAAGATCGTGGCCTGCGGCTACGCCTCGAACGCCGTCGGCGCGATCAACGACGTGAAGACGATTGTGCGCATGGCGCACGCCGCGGGCGCGTTGTGCTTCGTGGACGCGGTGCAGTACGTCCCGCACGGCCCGACCGACGTGCGCGACCTGGACTGCGACTTCCTGGTCTGCTCGGCCTACAAGTTCTTCGGCCCGCACGTGGGGGCGCTCTACGGCAAATACGACCTCCTCAACCGACTCCGCGCCTACAAGGTGCGCCCGGCTGACAACCAGCCACCCTACAAGTTCGAGACCGGCACGCAGAACCACGAGGGCATCGCGGGGACGCTGGGAGCGGTGGAGTATTTTGAGTGGGTGGGGAAAACCTTGGGGGCAGGAAAATCCCAAATCCTCGCAGATCCCCGAAGCGGAGCGAAGGGGACAAACCCCAAATCCCAAACCGCAGACGCGCAATCACCAGTTGCTAATTACAGCCGAAGAGAAACGCTCGTGCGGGCCATGAATGTGCTGGCGGAGTACGAGCGTGAACTGGGCGGGTATCTTATTCAGCGCCTGCAAACTATCCCGGGGTTGAAAATCTGGGGGATAACCGACCCGGCGCAATCGCACCGTCGCGTGCCGACGGTTTCGTTCACGCTGGAGGGCTGGCGCCCGCGCCAGATCGCCGAGCGCCTGGCCGCCGAGGACATTTACGTGTGGGATGGCAACTTTTACGCGCTCGCCGTGACCGAGCGGCTGGGGTTAGAGGCGAAAGGCGGATTGCTGCGCGTGGGCCTGGCGCATTACAACACGCGGGAGGAAGTAGACAAGTTGATTGGGGCGCTGGGCAAAGCGGCGCGTTTATCATTGGTATAATCGCCCCCATGCGTTCCCGTGCTCTTGCGCCCCGCGCCCGTTCCGCGCGCGGCGCGTGGCTGCCCATGCTCGCTGGTCTGGGGGGAATATTCCTGGCGATTGCGCTCGGCGGATGGTGGGCCTACGAAGACATCCCCGGCGTGCGCTTCCGCGTGCAGACCTGGTGGGGCGAGGTGCGCGACGTCATCGCCCCGCACCCGGACATCCTGCCGACGCCCGTCCTGGACTCGGGGGCTGTCCCGGCGTTTGCCCTGGCCTCGCCGACCCCCTTGCCAACGGCGACTCCGCCTCCAACGGTTACGCTGATCCCATCAGACTCGTCGGCGGTTGTCACTCCCACGGCCACGCTCGTCCCGGCGACGCCCACCGCCACGCCGCCGCCGAAAGTCATCCTCGACGGCTTCAAGCACGAGTATCAGCTCTACAACAACTGCGGCCCGGCATCGCTGTCTATTAATCTGAGTTATTGGGGCTGGAAAGGAAACCAAAAGACCGCCGCCGCTGTACTTAAACCGAATCAGGACGACAAGAACGTCTCGCCGCGCGAAATGTACGAGTATCTGCTCACGGCGGGCTTCGACGCCTACATCCGCGTCAACGGCGACGTGGACACGCTCAAGCGCTTTATCGCCGCCGGTTATCCGGTGCTGGTGGAGAAAGGCTTTGTCTGCGAGAACACCGAGCGATGCAAGGACTGGTTCGGCCACTACTCCGTCTTCGTCGGCTACGACGACGCGCGGCAGGTCTTCATCCTACAAGACTCGTATCGCGGCCCGGACGTCAAAATTTCCTACGCCGAGTTGACGACCTACTGGCGCGCCTTCGACTTCCTCTACATGGTCATCTTCCCGGCGGGCGCGGAACACGACGCCCGGGTCGTCTCCCTGCTCGGCCCGGCGGCCGACCTCGACCAGAATTACCGCGACGCCCTCGCCCGCGCCCA
Organism: Anaerolineales bacterium; assembly: GCA_034435515.1. GTDB lineage: Bacteria > Chloroflexota > Anaerolineae > Anaerolineales > UBA6663 > DATDRS01. The sequence goes on along the minus strand of DAOTXG010000705.1, from coordinate 491 downwards.
ATACGAGGCCCTCACCTTGACCGGGCAGGACACGGCCTTTGCGTGGTTCAACGTCGGCACGAACCTGTACTACCTGAAAGATTACGCGGGCGCGGCAGCGGCCTACGACCAGGCCCGGCGCGTCGGCCTGCCCTACCGCATGTTGTGGTATCAGTTCGGCCCCTATCACTCCTACTATCAGATGGCGCGCTATCAGGACGTGATTGACCTCGCCACTTTCGCCATCGACAGCGCCAACGTCCCCGGCCTCGAAGAAGCCTACTACTGGCGCGGCCAGGCCGAAGAGTCGCTTGGCCAGCGCGAGGCCGCCATCGCCGACTACCGCGCGGCGCTCAAGTGGCATCCGGGCGACCAGGAGGCGACCGCGGCGCTGGCGGCGCTGGGGGAGGCGCCGTAAAACGTAATGCGTAAAACGTAATTACGCTTTACGTTTTACGCTTTACGCATTACGCTTTCACTCACCCCCTCGCTACTATCGCCCCCTTATGCAC
>DAOTXG010000704.1:0-4537 GCA_034435515.1 Anaerolineales bacterium | reverse complement strand
GCTTGAGATGGGCAGGTTGGGCCAGGTGCTGTTTTGCCACAGTACGCCGCGCAGCGAAACGGAAATCTTCACCCGCTTGACACCCGAGGAGCGCCTCGTGCCGCTCTTTGAAGGGCTTCAGGTGTCAGTAGTCGTCTGCGGTCATACCCACATGCAGTTTGACCGGATGATCGGCAGGACGCGCGTGGTGAATGCGGGCAGCGTGGGCGAGACTTATGGGGCGCCCGGCGCTTACTGGCTCTTACTGGGACCCGACATTCAGTTGCGACAGACACCCTACGATCTCGCGGAGGCGGCGGAGCGCATTCGCGCCACGCCGTATCCGCAAGCGCAAGTGTTTGCCCAGGACGTTCTCCACCCGCCTGCCGCGGAAGAGATGCTGGAGGTATTTACCAGGTGGGAATTGAGGTAAGCGTGCTCCGCAGGCCGCTTAAGTCAGAATTGATGGTTATATGGTTGATATTCAGAAGTATAAACAGCACCCGGATTGCCGGACGCTGGTTTGCTTTGTCTATGATCCGGAAGGGCGCATCGCGAACCCGCGCGGGATTGAAAACGATCTTAGCGGAGACAAAGAAGGACTGACGGTGCGAGTCATCATTGCGCCCAAAGGTCTGTGAGCAGGCGACGGCGCTCCGCTCGCCGCCGCTGAGGCGCAGCCGTTAGCCGCCCTTACGAAGGAGGCGAAGTGGATATACGAGAACACAATCGTCTGGCCTGGGACAGGCAGGTAGAAAAGGGCAATCCATGGACTATTCCCGTTGACGCAGAAACCATTGCGGCTGCACGCAATGGTCACTGGACCATCTTGCTGACGCCCACGAAACCCGTGCCGCGAGAGTGGTTGCCGCATCTCAGCGGACAGCGGGTGCTGTGTTTGGCGTCCGGAGGCGGTCAGCAGGGGCCCGTGCTGGCGGCGGCGGGAGCGCAGGTGACGGTCCTCGACAATTCGCCCAAGCAGCTCGCACGTGATCGTTTCGTCGCGGAACGAGAAGGCTTGGCGATGGCCACCGTGGAAGGAGATATGGCTGACCTCAGCCTGTTCCCCGATCAGAGTTTTGACATTGTGGTGCACCCGGTGTCGAACGTCTTTGCGCCGGAGGTTCGACCTGTTTGGAGAGAAGCGTTTCGAGTGTTAGGCAAGGGGGGGATATTGATTGCGGGGTTCAACAATCCCGTGGTGCATCTCTTTGATTATGCGCTCGTTGAGCGCACCGGCAGGCTGGAAGTCAGATATGCGCTGCCGTATTCTGACGTTGAGCATTTGACGGAAGAAGAAAAGCGGCGTTGCCAGGCAGACGGCATCCCGTTTGAGTTCAGTCACACCTTAGAAGATCAAATTGGCGGACAAATCGCCGCTGGCTTTGTGCTCACTGGCTTTTATGAAGATTATGATCGAGAGAGTGACGCCAGTCCGCTCAGTCGCTATATGCCTATCTATATTGCCACTCGCGCTATGAAGCCGTTGGAAAAAGGCGGCTAAGTTACGGTCGGCGAGGGGATCCAGTAAGAGCGAAAGACAAATCTCAACTTCTATAATCCCGGCGGGCATTGCCCGTGCAGGTTCGGATTAGCGACCGGAGCGGCCCGACCGCCGCGGGCGGCGAATGCCCACCGTTGGGCGGTTGCGATTCTTACAACCCATGACAGTAGTGAGAACCCTGTCCAGGAGAAGGCTCCCTTGAACAGAGAGGCAGTTTATGCTGGCTGCTTGACGGGTATGGCTGTTGTCGCCGCCCTTTTCTACCCGCTCTACGTCGTATTACCGAAATCATCTGTCGCCGATTGGCGAGCCGGCTCTGAGAGTCTAGGTCTGATCCTGTCGATGGTAGCCGCCGTTGTGCTGGTGGCCGGGGGCGGACTGGCCGCGCGTTGGGGCGGGTCCCTGACGCGACGCAATGGCGCGAAAATCGGCGCGCTGGCGGGCGGGATTGCCGGAACGATGGCTTTCGCCGCGCTGGGAGCGGCAGCGGCAGGCGCACTCGGACTGGGTAGCGCCCGGCGTGGCGCTGAGGGCAGCATGGTAGACGCCATCGTCCAGACTACCCACTTTACCTACGCAGCGCTGTGGGGGATGCTGCTAGGGGGAGCGACACTGGGTGCCCTGGGCGGACTGTTGTCTCCACCTGACACAGGCGGCGAGAAACGACAAGACGAAAGCGCTGTGCGCATCGCTGAGGTGCTTGCTATCCGGCTGTTGCTGGTGAGTCTGCTTATTCTGGTCGTGTCGGTCGCCGCCACACCCAGGCTGCTCAGTTCAGAGAACGCCAGCCAGCAAGTGGGCGTGATTGCGCTCTTCAACGAGTCGGTTGCGTCGGGGTTTGCCGTCTTTCTGGCGGTTCTACGGTGGATTCTGCGCCTCGCTCGGAACGGCCTTGCACCAGGCGCGGCGATTTTTCGGAAACGGCAGGTCAAGGGAGGACTTTGGTTCGCGTCGGTGCTCTCCCTGCTTGCCCTGACCGTGATGGTCATCGCCCTGCTGTCCGGCAGCCGTTCTTCTCAGGAACCTAAGCCTCGGCTGCTTATCAATCCAATATTTCTGACGGGCGCGCTGGCAAGCATCGCCTTGAGCGGTTATACGCTGAAGAGGGCAGTTGGTCTGACTAAAGAACTGCGCGCCGCTGGGGGGGTGACTCCGGCAGAAGCAGCACAGACCAAAGCCGAGTCGCGCAGCTTCGTGAAAAGGGAGAATATCCTGTTGGTGGCGTTGATTGGTGGGACGGCCTTCGCCCTGCCGCCGTTGACACTCGTGCCGCTGGTCATTAATCTGGCGCGGGGTGTGATTCCAACGGCCGCCGGAGGAACAGCAGTGGACATCGTGCAGGATATGTTCCGCTCACAGGCGCTGGCGGCTTATGGGGTGTTTCTGGTGGGCGCGGTCTCAATTCTTTTCTCGATATCTATAGCGTTGGGCTTATCCAGATTCCGCAAGCGCGCCCACTAGATTGGCATATCCGGTGAAACCGGGCGACCGCCGGGCAGAATAGGCGCTGGCTAACACCGGGTTGTCGGCGACGTTGCTCCGCCGCGCTCCGCAACGCGCCTGAACCTGACCGTGGGGCCGCTCGTTGCAGACGAAATTTCATGGGCTGCGCCACGCGCTCCAATGCCAATTGCTCATTTCGGCCAGCCCAGGTACACTCTGATAAAGTCAGCACTCAAGAAAGGTCCCTTGCCGATCATGTCTGTGTCAACTCCTGATCGCCCTGTCATGGAATTGCGCGTCGCGTTTACCGCCCGCGAATACGAGCGCCTCGTGAAATTCTATTGCGACGGCCTCGGGCTGGAAACAACGCAAGTCTGGCCCAGCGAGCAAGGTCGGGCAGTCGTCCTGGATATGGGCCAGGCCACGCTGGAGATTTTCGACGAAAAACAAGCCGATACGATTGACCAGTTAGAAGCGGGCCAGCGCCTCAGTGGACAGATTCGGTTCGCGTTGAGGGTGCCGGACGTGAAGGCCGCTATGGAGCGCCTGCTCGCGAACGGCGCCATCCTCGTCCACCCGCCCGTGGTGACGCCTTGGGGAGACTACAATGTACGTCTCCAGGACCCCGAGGGCATGCAAGTCACGCTATTCCAGGCGCTTGAGCAATCATGAGGCGGACCTGGTTCTAAAGCGGCGGCCCAGGCAGCGGTTGCAGGCGACTCGCACTCCGCGCGGGGCCGGGGGGCGCGCTCGCAATGTTGTGTTGGGAATAAGTATCTGAGCGAGAAAACTAAATGGCCAAAGTCACTGCCAGAGGAAGTCGCTAACCACGGAGATATTCCATGCCGCACCAGTCAGAAAAAGACGCGCCGGATGAACCTTGCAGCATTTGTTCCCAACTGCTGGATGAAGAATACGCCTTTCAGAAGTACGCCCACGAGGAAGACAACACCTACTTGCCAGGGGCTGCAGGCCGCTTGACGGTCGTGAAGGATCTCCAGCTCTACAGCGGCCGCAAACTGCTGCTCCAGCAATGCCCTGAATGCGGCGCCTATTACCTTTACCGAACCGACTACGAGTACCTGGTGGATGGAAGCGAAGACGAAGAATTCTTGACGCGCTTGACGAAGGCCGAGGCCGCTGAATACCTGAATCGGCCGGCGCTCAGTTGACGTCAACGCTGCGACGGCGCCGAACTACGGATAAAAGAGTCAAGCACTGTCTTCAGATGAAAAAAGGCCAAGCCCCGATAGTCATCCCGAATGGGCGGGTCATCCGGGTCAGCATTGGCTTCTTCCATCAGCGTTTTGCGTGACCGTCTCTGCCGAAATCATGGTAACGATTAAAAATCAGGCCGCCTGAGAGACCAGGCGGCCTGTCTTTGCCATCCAATTATTCGCGCAGGTAGTCGCGCAGTTTGCGGCGGTGGGTGGGGTGGCGCAGGCGGCTGAGGGCCTGCGCCTCGATCTGCCGCACTCGCTCGCGCGTCACGCCCATCTTCTTGCCCACCTCTTCCAACGTGTAACTCTCGCCGTCGAGCAGGCCGTAGCGCAGCTGCAGGATGCGCACCTCGCGCGGCGGCAGGCCGTGCAGCACCTCCGCGATCTGCTC
>DAOTXG010000703.1:0-5828 GCA_034435515.1 Anaerolineales bacterium | reverse complement strand
ATCTTGAGCCGCAGGAACAACGGCAGGGAGGGCAGGTCCTGGGTGAAGAGGGCCTGGGCCTCGGCGTGCTGCGCCCGGCGCGTGGCCTCGTCCAGGGTGCTCTGGGCCGCGCGGCAGGCGTGGTCAAAGGCCGGGTTGCTGTAGCCGGTGTTGTTCGCGCCGCCCGGGTTCAGGTCGGAGGGGATGGCCTCAGTCAGGTACAAATCGCAGGGCGGCTCGATGCCCGTCCGCCAGGGGAATTGGCCGAGATCGAACTTGCGCCCGAACAAGACGCCGTTCGGCCAGATGTCATACAACTCGTCCTGGGCATAAAACCGGGGCAGCACCTCCATCCCGCAATTGACCCGCAGCTGCGCCTCGATCAAGACCCCCAGCGTCTTCCGGAACAGGCTGCTCTCCGGGCCGGAGGCATATTCCACCGAGAGCCGGACGCCTCCACCGCTTGCGTCGCGGATGCCATCGCCATCCCGGTCTACCCAGCCGGCTTCGGCCAGCAGCGCCTGTCCCTGCGCCGGGTCAAAGGGGTAAAGCGTCACCCGACCGGGGGCGTAGAGCGGGTGCGCGGCCGGCAAGTAGGCCGGGGGCGTTTCGGCCAACCCCGCGAATAATTGATTCACGATCCCCTGCCGGTCGAGGCAATAGGCCACCGCCCGCCGCACGCGCCCATCCTGGAAGAGGGCGTTGCCTGCCGGGCGCGTGTAAACCTCAGCGGGCTGAATGCCGAAATCCAGGTGCTCGAACGTGGTGCTGGAGACGAACTGCGGCGACAGTGAGCCGGCCTCCCTGACCCCCAGCAGGCGCAAAATCTTCTCGGAGAAATCTATCGAGGCTGAGCCGATGTCGCACCGGCCTGCCAGCATTTCCCCGATAACCGCCTCGGCGTCCAACCCGAAGCGGAACTTAACTCGATCCACGAGCGGAAGCCCCTCGGCGGCGCGGAAGTAGTGCGGGTTGCGCAGGAGGGTGAGGTGATCGCCCTTAACCCATTCACTTACCACGAACGGCCCCCAGCTCAGGGGGCGCTCGGCGGCGAACGGATCACGGAGCAGTTCGCCTGCGCTCAGATGGCCGTGCGCGTGGCGCGGCAGAGGCGCCCAAAAGCGCAGGAAGAAATTCGTGTCCAGCCAGCCGGGGAGGCCGGTCCAGCGGGTGGTGAGCGCGTCCACCACTTCGTAGCGCGCGGTGCGGTCAACGGCGAACTTGCTGCCGGGGGTGTCCGGCACGGAGGCGATCTCAAAGGCAAAGAGCGAGTCGTCGGCGGTCAGCGGCTGCCCGTCCGACCAGCGCAGGCCAGGCTTGAGCGTGAAGGCGGCGGCGACCTGAACCGTCAAGGCCGGCGCCTCGCCGGAGTAAATGACCCGGCTGCCGTCGCGCTGGGCCAATTGCACGCCTTCGTCCAGGAGCGTGACCGCGCCTGTCGCCGCGTCCACCACGCGGTCGCCAGGGCGCACCTCGACGTCGTTCACGACCACGCCGCCGTTCTCGAGGCTCGGCAGCGATTGCAGGATGACCGGCTGGTAGGCGTAGCCGACCGAGTCAATCGGGCCGTCGAACAGGGCGTCCAGGATGCCGGCGCGGGCCGAAACGTCGGCCGCGTACAGATAGAGGGAGAGGGGCTCGTCTTGCTGGCAAACTACCAACTCAATGGGCACAGGGGTGGGCGTGGGTATGGGGGTGAACGTGGGGCTGGGGCCGGGGGTCGGCGTGTCAATCGGGGGGTTGGCGGTGGCGAGGACGGCGGTCTGCGGCGAGCGTGTAAGCGGCGGTGGGGGCGAGGTAGGGGCGCAGGCAGTCAGCAGGCATAGAAACGCGATGGCGGTCAGAGGGTGGCGGATGCGGCGAGGAATGGGCAAGAAAGACTCCGGATTGGCGTTATGTATCAGGACGCGCAAGGCGTAAGTCTGTCAGCGGATGGGTAGCGGATTAGCGGATAGCCCCAGACGAGGCGGGCGACTGTAATCGTACACCTGTCAGGTGTCGGCGCGGGTCAGTAGAGTTTGTAGGGCAGGACGCCGGCGAAGATCAGGTTGCGTTGCAGCTCAAAATAGGCCAGCCGGCTCCAAACGGTCTGCTGCCAATCGTCTACGCGGAACTCGCTCGGCGGCGCGGCCAGCAGAGCCATTAACCAGTGTCTTAACCACTGTCGGCGGCGCTGCTGCTCGGCGGCGCACAGCAGCAACCGGCGGCGCACGCCAGGGACTGGCCGGTGGAAGGCGGTCCGGCTCAGCAGGCTTTCGCGAATCAGGAGGCCCAGGTTGTCAAGCGGTTTCTGATGACGTGAATTCAGATTACGTGAACTCATATTGCACCTCTGACCCGGGCGCGCTCTCAGACAACAGCCGCCTCAAGTTTTCCCGTCCGTAATGCAGGCGGGATTTGACCGTGCCGACGGGACAGCCCAGGATGTCGGCGATTTCTTGCAGGCTGAGATCATTCAGATAGTAGAGGACGATGACGACGCGCTGGCTAAACGCCAGGGCGTCAATCGCCTTCTGCACGACGCGCAATTCCTCGTTGCGCTCGACAATCGGCTCCGGGTGATATTTGACCGGGCCGATGAGCTGGTCAATGAAATCTTCGAGCGACGCGCGCCACCGATTGCGGCGCGTGACCCAGGTGTAGCTCAGGTTAACCGTGATCCGGTAGAGCCAGGGAGCCAGGGGCAGGCTGGTATCCACGCGGTCGACGTAGGCGTGCAGGCGCAGGAAGGCCTCCTGCAAAATATCCTCGGCGGCGTCTGTATCGCGGGTGATGGCCAGCGCCGTCCGGTAGATGGTCAGCCGATATCGGTCGTAAAGCGTCCCCAGGGCTTCCAGGTCTCCGGCTTGCAGCCGCTGAATGAGGTGTGCGTCTTCGCTCATCGGCTTTTCAGACCCTCAGGGTCTCCGAGACCCTGAGGGTCTGTCCAAAAATAACTTCCCGCTTTCAGACCCTAAGGGTCTGGGAGACCCTTAGGGTCTGGGCGGAACTCATTCTTGGACGAGTCCTTAGGGTCTTGGTCAGGTTACATCGGATCGACAGAAAAGGCTCTGTGGCTCATTCGGCAAACACGCGGTCAATTTCGACGACCAGCCCCTCAAAAGTCGGCGAGGTCAGGGTCTGCCCTTTCTCGAAGGGCGCTAGCGTCGAAAAGATGCTTCCCTGCAGCCGCTGGACTTCGATGGTCTCGTCGTCAGGGTCAACGATCCAGTATTCTTTCACGCCGTGACGGGCGTAGAGTTTGCGCTTCTGGTTCAGGTCGCGGGCGCTGGCGGCCGGGGACAGGATCTCAATCACGAGGTCCGGCGCGCCCTTAATGCGCTCGCCGATGAGCTCCGCCTGGCGCGCTTTGGAGATGAAAAGGATATCCGGCTGGACGACGACGTTGCGAGCGAGGATGACATCTATTGGCGCTGCCAGTATCCGGCCCAAATCATACGCCCGGCAATGCGCGTCGAGTATGCTGAACAGATTGGCCGAGATAATTTGGTGACGCGAGGTAGGTGAGACCATTTCGATCAGCTCTCCTTCCAGCAACTCATAGCGCGGGTATTCGTCCAGCATCGCCAGATAGTCTTCCACGGTATAAAGTCTTTCAGCCGGTCGGACAGCCATCTCTGTTACCTCACCTGCCCATGATTATCCAGCACTTCTGGTGTCAGGTCAATTGCGGCTCCCCGACGTGTACACGCAAAGCTTGTCAACCGTAGAGACGTTCCGGTGGAACGTCTCCGGGAGACGCCCCGATGGGGCGTCTCTACACCCCGACGACCCGGCCTGTTTTGCGTGCACATTCTCCCGGCTTTGACGGAAAGGTGACTGACGGAAGGGAACACGGACTTTTCGCCCGTCTTTCAGCCTGTCCGTGTTCGTTTCCGCGCGCAGCGCGCGTCAGTCAAGGTTTTCTTCCCATTCAGTCCGGTAGAGCCTCTTTTTTGGGGGATTGGGGATTTCTCGCTACCTCCTCCGCCACCCGCGACAAAAACAGTTTATCTTCCTCAGACAGTTCCAACTTCAACAGCATATCCGGGCGGCGCAGGAAGGTGCGGCGCAGCGCCTCTTCGCGCCGCCAGCGGGCGATGCGGGCGTGGTCGCCGCTGAGGAGCGCCTCGGGCACGGCCCAGCCGCGAAACTCGGGCGGGCGGGTGTAGTGCGGATATTCCAGCAGGCCCGAGGCGTGCGAGTCGTCCTCCGCGCCGCCCGGGTCGCCGAGCGCGCCGGGGAGCAGGCGCGTTATCGCGTCCACGATCACCAGCGCGGCCAGTTCGCCGCCGGTCAGCACGTAATCGCCAATCGAAATCTCGTCGGTGGCCAGGTGTTGGCGAATGCGCTCGTCGAAACCCTCGTAGCGCCCGCAGATCAGCGCCAGGCGCTCGTGGCGCGTCAGTTTCTGCGCCACGGCCTGTGTAAAAGGACGGCCCTGAGGGGTGAGGAGGATAATGGGGATGGAGGGCTGGATGTTAGAGGTTGGAGGTTGGGATGGCGGATGGCGGATGGCGGATGGCGGATTTTCAACACGGACTCGACCGCCTCGAAAATCGGCTCCGGCTTCATCACCATGCCGCCGCCGCCGCCGTAGGGCAGGTCGTCGGTGGTGTGGTGCCGGTCGGTCGCGTAGTCGCGGATGTTGTGCAGGTGAACGCTGACCAGGCCGGCCGCCTGCGCCCGCTTGAGAATCGACTCTTGCAGGTAGGCGGCGCAGATTTCGGGGAAGAGGGTGAAGAGGTCGAAGCGCATGGGGACGTGGCGCGTGTTGCGTATGCCGTATTGCGTAGAAGCCAATACCACTATTGTAGCCCGCCCGCGCGGGGGTTACAAGAGCAGTATAGAATTGCGTCTGCACTCAAAGCTTGCCAGGGGGTTGGCGTGGGAGCGGCTGGTAGCCGCGACAGTCGCGGTTGCAAACCGCCCCCACTAACAAGGTCTACAGGCACACCAGAATTGCTCGGCTGCCTCCATGCGATCCGTGCAGAAGTTGTAGGACAAGTTTGAAACTTGCCCTACGTTTGGCTGCGGCAGGGGGCCGCGCTATGCTATACTACCCAGGCCCACACACGCGATGCCTTCGCTTCCCCTCGTCCTCGCCTCCGCCTCCCCGCGACGCCGGGAACTGCTCGCCCTCGGCGGTTGGGCTTTCACGCTGCGCCCGGCTGAAGTGGCCGAGATTCCAAACCCCGGCGAGCCGCCCGCCGATTTCGTCCGGCGCATGAGCCTGGCAAAGGCCCAACTGGCCGCACAGGGAGTTGACGCGGGCGCGCTAGTCGTCGGCGCGGATACGGTCGTGACGCTGGACGGACAGATTATCGGCAAACCGGCCAACCCCGCGGCGGCGGCGAACACGCTCCGGCGGTTGCGCGGCCGCACACACGAGGTCTTCACCGGCCTCGCGGTGATTGACACGCGCAGCGGCGAGGCGCACACCGATCTGGCCCGCTCGCGCGTGACGATGCGGGACTATGGCGACGCCGAGATCGAGGCCTACGTCGCCACCAGCGACCCGCTCGACAAGGCGGGCGCGTACGCGATTCAATACAAAGGCTTTCAACCCGTCGCCGTCGAGCAATTTTCCGACTGCTTCGCCAACGTCATGGGCCTGCCGCTGTGCCACCTGCTGCGCCGCCTGCGCGAACTGGGCGCAGAACCAGCCGCCGATTTGCCCGCCGAATGCCAGGCGTTCATTCAATATCGCTGTCCGGTGTTCGAGAAGATTTTGAAGGGAGCAGAGTGAAAACCGTTAGACAGATTGGGATTTGGGTCTTGGGATTTTTGATTTCGGCCTGTGCGGCCCTCCAACCCGCGCCCACGCCCACCCCGCTGCCGCCCACCCCCACCCTCGCCCCGCCTGACCC
>DAOTXG010000702.1:0-3365 GCA_034435515.1 Anaerolineales bacterium | reverse complement strand
CGGCGCGCGCTCAAGCCCAGGCGGCCCTGGAATTGGACACGCCGGAGGCCGTGCGGGCGATGTTTCACAGTGCTCTACTTTAAATCAAATAGTTCACCCGGATGTGTGCACGCAAAGTTTGTCAGCCGTTGCACGGCTGACAGCGGCCTCTTGCCGTGAGCGCTCAGTGACCCCAGAAAATTCAGCCGATGATAACTCGTCCAGCCATTCATAATCAGGAGGCCAGGCCCACTCGCCATTCGTCACTCTCTTTCCGGCTGGCCTTCACATTTGGCCTGGCCGCCTTACTCAGTTTATGGCTGACCTGGGAATTCAAATCACCGGTCGCGCAGTGGGCGACGGTCGCCGGCTGCGCGCTGACGACAGCGGCCTCGCTTCAATTCTGGCGCGAGCGGCGGCGCGCATGGGGCGGCGCTTTTTCGGCGCAGGGCATTGGGCGGCTGGCGTTGTTCACGGCCGGCCTCTTGCTGGCCGCCTTGACTGGCGTTACCCTCTGGCTGGCTCGTAGCCGCGCTGAAGGGCTGGTGCATCCCCGGCGCGCGCTGCCTGACTGTTTACCCGAGGCCGCTGGGCTGATGGGTTACGAAACCGTGAGTTTCCGGTCATCGGATGACTTGAGGCTGTATGGCTGGCACGCGCCCTCCCGCAATGGCGCGGCGGTCATCCTCGTGCATGGTCACGCCGGCAACCGCTGTGGTCTCCTCTCCGAGGCCGCCTGGCTCGCCGCGCAAGGTTACGGCGTCCTGCTGTACGACTCGCGCAACTCAGGCGAAAGCGAAGGCGCGCTCAGCACCTTTGGGTTATTGGAAGTCAACGACGTGCGCGGGGCGGTAGACTTTATCGCCGCCCAGCCGGGCATAGACCCCCGGCGCATCGGCCTGCTCGGTCACTCGCAGGGCGGGGGGACCGTCCTCCTCGCCGGGGCGCGGCTCCGCCAGGTGAGCGCCGTCGCCGCCGAGAGCGCGTACACGAGCCTGGAGGACAACATCAGCAGCGGCGTCGAGCAGTTGACCGGCCTGCCGCCGTTCCCCTTTGCGCCGCTCGTCGTGTTTTTCGCACAGTGGGAGGCCGGAATGGACGTTACGCAGGTCCGCCCGGTGGACGAGGTCGCTTCGATCAGCCCGCGCCCGCTTCTGCTTGTACACGGCGAGCAAGATGAGACGATCCCGGTCGCCAATGGTTATCAGTTGTATGCCGCGGCCCAGGAACCGAAAGAGTTATACATCATCCCGGACGCTGGTCACTGCTGTTTCCCTGAAGTTGGGGCCGCGCCCTACCGCCTGCGCCTGCTGGACTTCTTCAGGCGCGCGTTGTTAGAACGGTGATCCGCCAGCCGCCCCTCACGTCCCCCCTTCTCATCCTCTGCCTCGGCTGGGTGCTCGGCCTGTGGGCCGGCTCACAAGTCAGCCTGCCGTGGTGGGCCTGGTTGATGGTTGCGGGCCTGGGGGCCGGGGGGCTTTATCCGCGAAGCGTCCGCGCCGACGCCCGCCTGCGCCTCTCGCTGGTCGGCCTCGTCGCCTGCGGGTTGGGCGGGATGCGCTATCAACTGGCCCAGCCGGTCTTCGACCCGACCTTCCTGGCGACCTACAACGACCGGGGAGAGATTGTCGTCGAGGGCGTGGTCTGGGACGAGCCGATCGTGCGCGACACTCAAACCAGGCTACGCTTCCGTGCGGATGCCCTTTTCTTCCCAAACGCCCAGACCCCCATACCCGTAACCGGCCTCGCCCTCGTCTCCGCTCCTCGCTTTTCAGCCTCGCGCCTCCAGGCGGCCGGGGAGGGCGAGTTTCACTACGGCGACCGCCTGCGCGTTTACGGCGTGCTCGAGACCCCGCCGGTGTTCGACGATTTTTCCTACAAAGACTATCTTGCCCGGCAGGGCGTCTATTCACAAGTGCGGCAGGCGCAGCTCACCTTTGTCGCCGAGCGCCAGGGCCATCCCTTCTGGCAGGCGTTGTTCGACTTCAAGCGCCGCGCCTTGCGAGTGCTGACGCAGATATTTCCTGAGCCGCACGCCGCCTTATTGCAGGGCATCCTCCTCGGTTACGAAGCAGGAATTTCGAGTGAACTCCAGGACGCGTTCAACGCCACCGGGACATCGCATATTGTGGCGATCTCCGGCTTTAACATCACCATCCTGGCCGGGCTGTTTGTCGCCCTGGCTAATCGTCTGTTCGGCGCGCGTTACGGGGCAGGCATCGCCATCCTGGGGATTGCGGCGTACACCGTGCTGGTCGGCGCGGGCGCGTCGGTCGTGCGCGCCGCCATCATGGGCAGCCTGGCATTGGTGGCCGGGCGCATCGGACGGCGCGTGGTGGGCCTGAACACGCTGGCCGCGGCAGTCATCCTCATGACGCTCCTCGACCCGTTCGCCCTGTGGGACGTGGGCTTCCAGTTGAGCGCGGCGGCGACGCTCGGATTGGTGCTGTACGCCGAGCCGTTTGAAGCGAGATTCAAGAACCTGGCGGCCCGCTTGACCACGCCGGAGAACGCCGAGCGGCTGACGGCTTACGTGGGCGAATTCTTCCTGCTCACCCTCGCCGCGCAAATCACCACCCTGCCGCTGATCGCCTACTACTTCAAGCGCCTCTCGCTCGTGTCGCTCGTCGCCAACTTGCTCATCATTCCGGCCCAGCCCGCCGTCATGATTATGGGCGGGCTGGCGCTCGTTGCGGGATTGATCTGGCTGCCGCTCGGGCGAGTCGCCGCGTGGGCGGCCTGGCCGTTCGCCGCCTACACCATCGCGTTCGTCGAGTTGTTCGCGAAAGCGCCCGGCGCGTCCATCAATCTCGGCGAGGTCGCGCCCGGATTTGTGGTGGGCTGTTATGCAGTTCTATTCGGGCTGACGTGGCTGCTCAGCCGCCCGCCGGATCAGCGCCCCGCCTGGCCGCTTGCGCTCCGCTCGGCGGAGTGGGGTCGCTTCGCCGCCAAATGGCTGCCGACCTCGGGGCTGGCGGCGCTGGCGGTGGGGACAGTCGTCGTGTGGAGTTGGTACTTCAGCCTGCCGGAGCGTGATGGCCGGATGCGGATCACGGTGCTCGACGTGGGGCAGGGGGATGCGGTGCTCATTCAAACTCCAAGCGGGGTCAATGTGCTCGTAGATGGGGGCTCGAGCGGCAGTGCGTTAGTCCGTGCGTTGAACCGGCAACTGCCGTTGTTCACGCGCGCGATTGATTTGCTCGTCATTGCCGCGCCGCACGATGAGAATATCGGCGGCCTGCCTGACGTGCTGGCCCGGTTTCAGGTGAGGCGCGCGCTGGTGACGGGGGCCGCCGGCAAGAGCGCGGCGTATCAGACGTTGATGGAGAGGTTGAAAGACAAGCAGATTGACACGGTGAGCGCCGCCGACCTGCCCGCGTTTGATC
>DAOTXG010000701.1:0-6338 GCA_034435515.1 Anaerolineales bacterium | reverse complement strand
GCCGAAGCGCAGCACCACGGCTGTCTCCCACTGATTGGCGATCTTCAGCGCGAACAGGAAATATGCGCCGACGAGATTCAGGCCGAGCACAACCGCGCCAATAGACCCGTCGGGTAAGCCGCGCGCGTCCATGAGGACGGCGGCGACGATGGAAACCGCCATCAGCGCCAAAAAGACGGCGAGCGAAACGCCGTTCACCTGCCTGGCCGCCAACTGCGCTTGAAGACTCGCAACCTTGACATCCTTGGTAGTCTTAACCATGTTCAGCCTCCTGTCATTTTGAGAGGTGCTCCTCGACGACCTGCTGGACTTCCGCAGCGGTGTAGCCCAGCCGATCGGTTTCGTCGAACAGGGCGCGCACCAACTCTTTCAGTTTCCTCTGCCGGATGCGCCGCATCTCGGCGGCGCCGGGCGTGCTGGCGACGAAGGTGCCCTCGCCGCGCCGGGTGGTGATCACGCCTTCGCTGTCCAGTTCGCGGTAGGCGTGCGCGACGGTGTTGAAGTTCACCGCCAGTTCGATGGACAACTCGCGCATGGTGGGCAATTGGTCGCCGGTCTTGAGCTGCCCGGCGTGGATCAGGCCCTTGATCTGCTCCTTGATCTGGTCGTGGATCGGCACCCGGCTGTCTTTGTCAATTTGGATTTTCATCGCGCCAATTGTAATAATTAACTAGTATTCTATTACTATAGCATTTTACACCCGATTCGGGCGGCCGCAACCGCCAGCCGGCTGACAAACAGCCGACAATTCCGGAGCGCCAGCCGCCGATTTAGTCCTGGTACAGCCCGGCGAAAGTCTTTCACCGGTTTTGAGGCGCCAGCACCCCCAGGTGCGCTCCCGGTAGCGCGCTCGGCATCTGGGGATGCCTTACTCCTCAAACCGGCGGCACATTTCCGCCGACGAGTACTAAGTAGGTCATCGAAAGTTCTCCCTACTTTTCGCTCCCGCCGGATTTGTAATCCGGCAGCCCCCAGGCGGCGGATTACAAATCCGCCGCGAGCAGGAAAATGGGGCAAAACTTTTGAACCATCACTTAGCGCCTGAGGGCCCCTGTCCGTTTAGGGGCAACGCCCTTCCGCCAGATTTACACGGAGCGGCCGGCGGCGGCGGAAAGACCGACGCGGTTTCCAAAACCGCGTCGGTCTGCCTCCGCACTAGTAGCCCTTTCGGTAGATTGCCCCGCGTGTGCGCGCGTGGTAGAATTTACACCATCAGGTCAAGTATAAGGAGACGAACAGGGGCGTCCACCGGGCGAGACCATGAACAAGGCCAAACCTTTTCTAGTCAACGAGAACCCCACCTACAAGTTCGCCGAGCTGTCGAAAATGCCGGAGACGCAGCTGGTGATGCTGGTGCGGAAGCCGTACTGGCTGCGCCTGAAGGAGTACATCCCGGCTTACGAGGCCGTCACGCTGGCGGGGCGCTTCGGGGCCGACCCCGGCGATTACGAATGGGAATGGATTGACAGCCCGCAGGCCGTGCGCTGGTGGCGGCGCGCGGCGACCGGCTTCGAAGCGCTGTCCGGCGCAGCCATTGCCGTCACTCGCGGGGAACTGGTCGAAGTGTACGGCCTGGTGGAGATTGACGAGACCAGCCCCTTCTGGGCGGAGGTGATTCCGGAGGAGGCCAGCAACGCCATGCCCTGGCAGGCCAAGACCACGGCCCGCGCCCAGAACCGGCGTGAAGAAGAAGTCCTGGCGCAACTGTACCGCGAATACTTCCGCAATCGCGGGATGCTGACCGTGGACGAACCCGGCCAGCCGGCCATGCGCAAAGGCACCATCCGCGAGGTCGAGCGCTTCCGCGACGCGCTGAAAGGTGTGATCGAGCGGGCAGCCCAGGCCAGCCTGCCCTCCGAACTCAAACCGCGATGATCCGCTTTTTCGACTGGCGGGATGTCGGGCTGGTCAAATCCTTGAGCGCCCAGGGGGTGTGCCTCGACGCAGAGACCGGCCTCATCCACGGCAGTCATCCGCTGCAAAAAGCGCTGCTGGCGTATTTGATGCCCGGCGTCGGCGCGCCCACCCTGATCTGGAAAAACGACCAGCACGCCGCCTTCGGACAGCTGCGCCATCGCTTTGGCGAGGAACAGGCGCAGGCGCTTTACATCGCGCCGGACGCCAGCGCGCGCGAGGGCTGGCTGCACCTCGCCGAGCGCCTGGCGGCGGAGGCCGGCGAGCGTGGGGCGCACAACCTCCTCGCCGAAGTCAACGAGAATACCAAAGAGTTCGAGGCCCTGCGGGCGGCGGGATTTGCCGTGTACGCGCGGCAGAGTCTGTGGAAACTGGCCGGCGCGCCGCCGGCGCCGGGCGCCGCGGTCCCCCTGCGCCCCGTCACCAGCGCCGACATTCCCGGCGTGAGCACGCTGTACGCCAATATCGTGCCGCGCCTGGTGCAGCAGGTCGAGCCGCCGCCGTATCACATGCGCGGCTACGTGCTCGAACAAAAGAACGAGTTGGTCGCGTTTTTGCACGTCCGGCGCGGGCCGCTGGGCTTCTGGGTCGAGCCGTATTTGCACCCGGAGGCTGACCAGCTGTCCGAGGCCACCCTGTTGACCGGCCTGCGCCTGCTCCCGAACGAAAACGCGAAACCGGTGTACGTGTGCGTGCGCCGTTATCAAGACTGGCTGCAGGATATCTTGTTGCAGAGCGGATTTAAGGCGTTGGGGTCGCAGGCGGTGATGGTCAAACGGCTGACGGCGCGGGTGACCGAACCGCTGCTGAAACCGCTGCCGGCCATCGAAGGGAAAGTCCCCACCCCCCTCGTCCGGTCGCGCCTCAGTCCACACGAACCAGGAGAGACCGCCGGGTCCAATTACTTCCCGGCGTGCTAAGGGCTATGCAGAAACGAATTACCGACGACATCCACGCCTTAATGGCGGTGATCCCCCCGGAGATCGGGGAGGCGCTGAACGGGGCCAACCGGACCGACGATTTGCTCGAAGTGATTCTCGACCTGGGCCGGGTGCCGACGGCGCGGTACGTGGACGGCGAGGTCGTGCTCTCCGAAAAGGAGATCACGCGGGCGGAGATTGACTACGTCGTCGCGCGCATCGGCGACTTTGACGCCGACAACCGCGCCGGGCTGGAGCGCACGCTGCACCGCATCAGCGGCCTGCGCAACCGGCGCGGGCAGGTGGTCGGCCTCACCTGCCGCGTGGGCCGCGCGGTCTACGGGACGATTGACATCATCCAGGACATCGTCGAGAGCGGCAAGAGCATCCTGCTGCTGGGGCGGCCCGGCGTGGGCAAATGCCTCACCGGCGACAGCCTAATCTTGACAGAGCAGGGCCTGCACCCCCTCGCCGACCTGATCCCCGACCAATTGGGCGAAGATCAATTCGCGCCCCTTCACGTCAACGTCTATGGTCGGAACGGCTTGGAGCCGGCCTCCCAGGCCTATAACGGCGGCCAATCCGAGACTCGGAGAATCACGACGCGGCAGGGCTTTACGCTCGAAGGCACGCCGGAGCATCCGGTGCTGGCGCTGACCCCGCAGGGCGATCTGGAATTTCGCCGGCTGGATCAACTCCAGGTGGGCGATTACGTCGCCATCCAGCGCAACCAGCAGTTGTTCGGCGCTGAAACTCGCCTGCCGCCCTTTGGGTTTGTCGCCCGCACCAACGCCCTGGATGGACGCGTGCCAGAGACGCTCACCGAGGACTTGGCGCGCTTTCTGGGGTATGTAGTGGCTGAGGGGACGCTGTCACGGGACAATCAGATTTATTTCTCGCACACCGATCCTGAAATCCAGGCCGACATGATCCATTTGACCGAGGCGCTGTTTGGCTTACGCCTGCGGCGGCATCTGTATCGCGGCAAGTGGAACGGCAAAGACTTTCGCGTCTTCGGCGTCAAAATGCGGCGTTTCCTGTCGAACCTGGGGCTGGTGCCGGGCCTGGCTGCCGCCAAGCGCATCCCGCCCTGCATTCTCACGGCGTCGAAACCGATTGTGACCGCCTTCTTGCGCGCGTTCTTCGAGGGGGATGGGTCCGTTTACGGCCCGGTGGGGCGGGTGGAAGCGGCTTCGGCTTCGCACGAGCTGCTATCAAAACTCCACGTGCTGCTGCTCAACTACGGCATTGTCGGCAACTTGCGCATCAAACACAATGCGACATATGACCGCGACTACTCCTATCTCACGCTGCTGGGGCCAAACGTGATCCGCTTCGCAGACGAAATCGGCTTCATCTCGACTGCCAAGCGCGCCAAACTAGACCATTATGCCGCGAAGTTGCGCGCGCAGGCGCGCAGCCCCAATGTGGACGTCATCCCTTATCAAAACCGGCGCTTGCGCCAGTTGCGGGCGCGCCTCGGCGTCGTCTCCGAGAGATTTGCTCGCTTCACCAAGCCGGACAATCGCGCGCCGAGTTACAACTCTCTGGAACACATTCTGGTTGAAGCGACCGCCGTGACGGATGACCCGGACTATCAAGCCCTGCACGCCTTGGCGAAGGCTCAGTTCTACTTTGATTCAGTGACGCGGATTGAAGCGGGCGAGGCGTATGTCTTTGACTTGACGGTGCCGGGCACGCACTCGTTCTTCGCCAATGGGTTCGTCAGTCACAACACCACTATGCTGCGCGAGGCCGCCCGCACCCTGGCCGAGCAGAAGCGCGTGGTCATCGTGGACACCTCGAACGAGATCGGCGGCGACGGCGACGTGCCACACCCGGCGATTGGCCGCGCCCGGCGCATGCAGGTGCGGCAGCCCTCGCTGCAGCACGAGGTGATGATCGAGGCGGTGGAGAACCACAACCCCGAAGTCATCGTGATTGACGAGATCGGCCGCGAGCTGGAAGCGCAGGCCGCCCGCACGATTGCCGAGCGCGGCGTGCAGCTCATCGGCACGGCGCACGGCAACACGCTCGAAAACATCATGCTCAACCCCACCCTGTCCGACCTGATCGGCGGAATTGAGAGCGTCACGCTTTCGGACGAAGAGGCGCGCCGCCGCGGGACGCAGAAGACAGTGCTGGAGCGCCGCGCGCCGCCGACGTTCGACGTGCTCATCGAGATCCAGGAGCGCGAGAAACTGGCCGTGCACCACGACGTAGCCGTCGCCGTAGACGTCCTGCTGCGCGGCCGCCCCAAAGCGCCGGAACTGCGTTATCGCAACGAAAACGGCGACGTCAAGATTGAAGCCGCGCCGGAGTGGGAGGCGACGCACTGGGGCGGCAATGGGCGCAGGGGCGCGCGCAAGGCCAGCGGCGCTATGCCGGTCGCCCCGGCGCGCACGGCCTCCCCGGCCTCGGCGGAGTCAGCGCGCCCGGCGCAGCCGCCCGGCGAACGGCTGACGCCGGTTCGCATCTACGCCTATGGCATCGCGCGCAACCGCCTGGAACAGTCGGCCAAGCGGCTGCGCGTCCCGGCGGTCGTGGTGGACGATTTGAACGAGGCCGACGCGCTGGTGACGCTCAAGACCTATTATCGCAAGCACCAGCGCATCGTGAGCGACGCCGAGGAACGCGGCCTGGCGATCCACGTCCTGCGGGCCAACACCGTGAGCCAGATGGAAAGCTTCCTGTCCGACCTCTTCAACCTGTACGAGCTGCCGGCCGAGGACGGGGTGGACGCGATGAACACGGCCCTGGAGGAAACGCAGCGGGCCATCAACGCCGTGCTGGGCGGCGCGCCGTCGGTGGACCTGCCCCCGGCCTCGGCCCAGGTGCGGCGCTTGCAGCACGACATGGCCCGCAAGGCGAATCTCGTCTCGCACTCCTACGGCAAAGAACCGCGCCGGCGCGTGCGCATCTTCCGCGATTGAACCGGTCAACAGCGGGAAGTGAACAGTGAACAGTCAGCAGAAACAAAAGACTGTTGACTGTTCACTGTTGACGGCTCACCGCTAACTGTTCACTGTTGACTGTGCACCCTCACCCGTGTTCATCACCTTCGAAGGCCCGGACGGCTCCGGCAAATCCACCCAGATCAAATTGCTGGCCGAGTACCTCGCCGGACTCGGCCACAGTGTTTTACTCACCCGCGAACCGGGCGGCGCCGAAATCAGCGAGCAGATCCGGAAAGTGCTGTATGACCTGCGTAACAAGGTGATAATTGAAATCCGGATGAAATTCGGACGCAGATATTGCCCTCTGAAATCGCCCAAAATGACTTGCGGAGATTTGACTTCTATTATAGGCTACTCTCATCTATTTCGCCCGCTGGCGGTTGGGTTGGTCTGAATTTTTGACTTAACGTAAAGTTGTGCTTTCTTGCACAGTGACACACTTCAACTTTAGGGATGTGACGTTATACTTCACGCGGGCGCAAACTGCGCTTGAGTGAATCCACAAAGACACATGAAGGCGCACGAAGGGCTGCGAATCTTCGTGAAA
>DAOTXG010000700.1:0-9302 GCA_034435515.1 Anaerolineales bacterium | reverse complement strand
CTCCTTGCGATTCGACTTTACAGGAATAGGCTGAACTGTTTCGTGTCTTCCTGCTTCTCAGGCTCAGCAGGCGCTGGCGGTTGAATCGGTTTTGAGTCGGATTCGGGTGCAGACTCAACCGTGGCTTTGGCGGCTGACGGCCTAGCGGCAGCCTGGTCGCCGTCAGGAACGGCGAGCAGGTTGGTCTGGCCGCGCGCCTGGCTGTGGCGGCCGCGCTGGCGCTTGCCCTTGTTCTGTGCCCTTGCCAGGCGAGCCTTGCGCTCCGCTTCTTCGGCTTCTTTCCTGGCTCTCTCCTCTGCCACACGCCTGGCAGCGGCTGCCGCGCGCTCAGGCATTGCCGCGGCAAGTTCGGCATACAGGCTGTTCATGTGCGAGACGAGCGCGCCGAAGTCGCCATCGAATGCGACCAGGCGAGGTTTGAACGGCTCATCCCCGTGCGAGTTCATCGCCAGCAGCGCCAGGCGCGGTGTGTGATCGGCCTCGCGCGGGAAAATCTCGACCCGGAACGTGAGGGTGCATTTCTCGATGTCGTAGGGTTCGGCTACAGGTTCTGTCTCGTCATCGTCGTCCTCGTCGGGTTTCTCTGTTTCGGTGTCGGAAGAAGGAGATTCCTCCGTATCCGGCTCAGGCCCTTCTTGGTCTTGCGCCTCAACTTCCGTGACGGCTGGGCCAGGCGATGTCTGCACGGCGTCCGGGGTCAATAGGCCTTCATCTTGCAAGGCTGGCGGTTGTGGCGCTGTTGCTTCAGCAGCTGGGGCAGTCATCGGCTCTCCTTTTGGTGGAAATGAACTTCACAGGCCGGAGCGGCATCTGTCCCCGGCCTGTGGACTCAAAGCAGTGACATCTGGATGCCCATCGTGGGAACATCTGTGGACATCTCCAGAACGGCTTCCAGTTCGCGCTCCCGCGCCGTCAGGCTATCCGGCTCGAAAGTCCGGCGCTCCATCTCGATCTGGAAGCCACCCAGGTAATCGCTCGGGCGCAGCGCTTCGGCGACGGCCTGGTTGTACTGGGTGAACATCGCGCCCAGGTCGTCCACCGGCGCTTCGTCTACCAGTTTCACCAGCTGGCGCATGAAGTCGAAATCGGACACGGGCAGCTCGTCGAAGAGCGCCGAGTTGAGCGGGTCGCCATGCACGAGCAGGGCAGCATAGAGTTTGCGCGCGTGACGCTGCAGCGCCAGGTGCTCGGCGGTGCCGCGCACGGCGTGGTAGAACCCCCGCACTTCCTTCGTCTGCGTCGGCCGCCACGGGCGGGCGAAGGCCTGCACCATGAGCGCGTAGATGTCCTCCACCTGGTAAAAGTGAACATCGCAGAAGGAGATCAGGTTCATCCCCAGCGCCACGCGCTTCGGGTTGATGAAGACCACATCCGCCCCGCCGAGGATGGCCTGCTCGATCTGCTTCTGCCGTTTGCGTGCCGTCCAGGTGCGCCCATCGACGGCGCTCAGGCCATGCTGTGCGCACAGACTCCCTGGCCCGACCCATCGCCCGGCGACGATATCCAGGTCGCCCGTGTGCATGACGTACACAATCGCCGGTCGCCCTTTGGCCTTTGACTCCAGGAGACGATCCAGCAGCGCCCGCTCCTTGGCGAAGATGCGCGGCCGCTTGACGCCGGCCAGGGGTTGGCCGGTGCATTCGCAGGCTGGTTCTTTGAACAGTGCTCGCCCGCAGTGCGGGCAGACGATTTCGAGATCGGGCGCCCAGGCCCAGACGTTGCCGACGCGATCCTTGACCTCGGCCCGTCGCCATGGTGCGGCGCAGTAGACCAGCAGCGCCTGGCGGAAGGAACCGGCCAGGTTGAGGCGCTGCTCCTTCGCTTCGCGCAGCGCCGCGATCGCTTCTTGCAGAAACGTCGTATACGCCTGCTCGAAGTCCTTCTCCGGCGCGACGAGCACCGGGTGCTCCGACCGCGGCACCATCGGGATGCCAAGATCGGAGAAGTTCACGAACAGGTAGTGATCTAGCAGGAGCGCGATGAGCTCGGGCGAGGCGGCGGGACGTTCGCGGACGCGCTCGCGCCGGCGCCGGTAGCCGCTGAGGGCGCTGTACCCGGCGGTGTCGTCATCGGCGTCAACGATCGCTCCGCGGGGGCTGCGGCGCTCGATCCATTCGAGCAGGCCATAGCGGCGCACGAAGTCCATCACGCCGCCGTGATACGGCCACAGGCGGCGGAACGCCGGATTCGTGCGGTACTCCAGGTAGAAGACGCTGCTGGCGTAGCCAGAGTAGGGTGTGCCGGTTAACGCCAATACTTTGTGGCCGGTCTCCATCAGGTTCGCTAATGCATACCCGGCATTGGTGTCCGAGCCTTTGTAACCGTGCGCTTCGTCAATGACCGTGACGAGCGCCTGGTATCGGCGACGACGTGTGCTGCCATTGGATTTCACCAGGCGGCCGCGCCGGGCCAGGCGGCGCAGGTATTCGGCGACCGGCAGGCGCGCGGGCGGCGGGGACAGGAGCTCGCGCCGCGGCCTGGGTACACGCCAGACGCGCGTCCCCGGCGGGAGCGGCCTGTCGGCCAGGCGGCGCACCCACTTCTGGAAACGAGTCTTGTCCCTTGCGAGTTCGCGGGTATGGACGTTGAACACCGCCACGACGGGCGCGCCGCGCCGGACGACCAGCGTGTCGTCGAAGAGGTACAGCGTATCGCCGTGTTGAAGGGGGAAATCTTCTTTGCGGCCGTCCAGGCAGAAGGTCTGGCAGACGGCCTGGTTGATGCGCTGGATGTGTTCGGGCGCGCGGCGCTGCCGGTCGGCATCGGCGGACCAGTGCTCGTCGCACTCCCAGAACTCCACGTGGTATCCCTGGCCGCCGACCTGCCGGCTCTGCTGCCAGAGCGGCGCGCCGCAGGCCGGGCAGGCGCGGTAGGCGTTGACGAAGTAGTTGAAGTCCACGACTGGGACCTCCAGCCACTCGCCGTCTTCTTTCGCGGCCTCCGTCTGGATCGAGTTGCACTGTGGGCAGACGAAGCGTGTCTCTGCGGCCAACTTTCCGTTTTGGTCACGGTAGCGAATCTTCTTTTCGATCACGGCCGGGATGGTGCCGCAGCCGTCCTTCATCGTCGTGCGGCTGGTCACCATCACCATCGGCCACGGCGCGGACCCGGCCTCGCCGAAGAAGGCGTCGGCCTCACAGAGAGTATTGACGATACGCGGCCGCAACAGCGGATCGGCGCGTGCGATCTCCTCGGCCATCTGGTCGAGCAGGGTTGGCTCGGTGACGAAGACGCAGTACGGCCAGCCGGCGCGCGTGAGCGGGTGGTTGTTCTCCAAGGCCCACAGGCGAACCAGAATACCTATGACAGCGGCCGCCAGGAACGTTTTCCCGACACCCGTTTGCCCACCGAGCATGAAGAACGAAGGCTGGCGATGTGTGCCGCAATCAGATTCGAGAAACTTCTGCACGATGGCGGCGGCCACGTGCTTCTGGCCCTCGAACAGGCCGCGCCGCTCACGCCCCGGGATTTCGGCGCGCACCGCCACGTACTGATCCAGGTACTCGATCGCCCAACGCGGGAACGTCTCACGGAAGTTGAAGCGGTAGGTCGGCGGGAAGGCGGTGAGGATGTGCTCGATGAGCGGATCGCGCCAGGCCTGGATGTACTGGTAAAGCGCGTCCGGGTCCGAGGGGCTGAAGAGCTGGAATTCTCCGGTTTCGGGGTTGAAGGCGCAGACCTCGGTGGCGAATTCTTCGACGACATAGGTGCCCGGGTCGCGCTTGTCGTCTGACTTTGAATCCGGCGCTCTGGATGGCGCGTCAGCCGCCGCTATCTCGTGCTTGACCTGCCGCTTGGGGTTGCGGGCGACCAGGATGTGCACCAGGCCACGCCCTGAGCTATCACCCTGAGCGGCTCGACTGAGCTCGCCGAAGTCTTGCCGAAGGGCTGCCGAAGGGCCGTTCGCCCGCAGCACGGCGTTGTTCATCACCGAGGCCGCGATCATTGAGCCGATGTGAATCTTCTTCAGCGGCATGGGCGGGTGGCCGGCCTGGATTTTCTCCGGCGGGCGCATCAGGGCGTCGAAGCGCCGCGCGCCCGACCATTCGCCTTCGGCGATTTCGCCGGCGAGCAGGTCCAGCTCAAGCTGCTTGCCGCGGAAGAACCAGCGCTTTCCAATGGGGTTCTCCGGCAGCGGCAGGCGTTCATCTTCCGCGCACGTGGGCGGCAATGGCGGCGGCCCCTGGCGCAGGAGGCGCTCGAAGGCTATAGCGGCATCGGTGTCTGCTCTGCCCTCCGCGCGCCGCCGGGCGTAGATCACGATCTGGCGATAGGCTTCGTAAAAGCCGGGCGGGAACGCGAAAACGCGCTCGACAACGTAGTGCGTGGTGAACAGGTGGATGAAGCGTTCCTCGCCGAGTACGCGATGGACTGGCAGGATAGCGATGAGCAGGCCATCGGGCCGGAGGTGAGGCGAGACCGCGAGCGTTGCGGCGTACTCGACTCTTCTGTACCTGGTGCGGTCGCCGCCGATGTGTTCCAAATAAGGCGGATTATGGAAGCACACGTCGAAGATGCCGTGCGAGCCGATCACGCCGTCCAGAGCGTCTTCGCAGATCACGCGGCTCATCCGGCTGCGGGCAGCCGCCGCGCGCTCTTTGTCTATCTCGACGCCGAGTGTGTATTGAATGTCCAGCAGGCGGGCGACTTCCGCCGCCGCGATCCCCTCTCCACAGAACATGTCCAGCAGGGTGGATTTGGGGTTGCGCGACGGCTGCACTTGAGCCGCGATGGACGCAAGAAGTTCATCCGGGGTCTTGACGTACCCCGCGTTCATGAACACCGCGAGTTGAGTCATGATCGTGTCCAGGCGCGATAACCCTTGAGTGACCACGCGACGTGTGACGGCGCAGCGGGAGCGATAACCGACCCATCTGCAACTGGCAGTTTCTTTTTTCGCGCCAGGCTGCTGTACAGGTCGCGCCAGGCCTGCGGGTCCGCCCGTACCCGCCAGGCAGGGGCGAACCCGATTGAGTCGGTGATCGGCGCGATGAGGGGACAACCATTGGCCCTGCGCGAAGCGGTGCGTTTCACCGCTTCGCGCCACACGATCTCTGCCCAGCCCGGCTGCTCGGGCAGCAGGATGATCTGCCGGAGCTGCGTCAGCCAGAAGGCGTATGGTTCACACGCCCCCGGCGGCCCGAAGGTGATGAAGCGCCGGACCGCGTCCTGCTGTTGCTCGCCCGTCGCACGTCGCGTGGTCGTGTCGGGTGGGTTGGCCAGGAAATCCGTCAGCGCCGTGCGGCTGACGAGCAGCAGCGGACGTCCGTTGGAGAGGGGCAGCAGGTCGTCGTGGTCGAAGCGTTCGTAGCCCTCAGGATCTGGCAGGCGCTTGAGGGGGATGAGGCGCCGGCGAGGCCTATCGAGCGCGAGCTCAACCTTCTTTCCGCCGGTGACGCAGGCGGCCCAGATCGCATCCAGCTGCGTCTTCGACCCGGAACCGAACAACAGGGCCGCGAATCCGTCGTCACACAGAAGGCAGGCGAATAGGTGCGCCATATATGTCCCGAACCGGATGGCGCCTACGGCACAGGGGTGCCCGGCCTCATCCCGCAAAGGCTGGAAGATATCGCGGAACGACGGGATGGCAGCGGACATTGGAGGGGAGGACTCTGACTCATAGGGTTGCCTTAAACATCGAGCGCCTGCAGGGGCAGGCGCTCGGCTGTGTTGTATGAAGCAGAGAAATGTGTGTTTGTTTAGTCTGAATCGACACCCTAGGGAGAGGTCAGCGCAATCTCCATTCGGCGGTTGATCTTTCCCTTGTTGTCGGTCTTGGTAATTACGAGCCGGCCAATTTCCTGGGTATTTGCAACATGCGTGCCGCTATCTGCTTGCGCGTCAAAGCCCTCGATCTCAATGACCCGGATTCGCTGAAGGTCCGATGGGACGAGGTTCCTGGCCAGGCGGACGAGGTCAGCATGCTCGAACTCCTCCCGAGAAATCCAGCGCACAAGGATCCGACGGCCCTCCTGAATGACACGGTTGGCTTCGGCCTCGATGGCCGCGACCCACTCCTTGCTCAGGTCCTCCAGGGAGAAGTCCATCCGCGCCCGGTCGGGGTAGATGGCCACGCCCGTGACAGACGCTTTGTACAAATGGTGAACGGTGCCAGCCAGTACATGTAGCGCGGAATGATGGCGCATGATCGCGTAGCGCCGTTCCCAATCAAGTGCGCCGTGCACGTCCTGGCCCACAGAGGGAACCGGGCCTTCGAGAACATGCCAGACTACGCCTTCTTCTTCCTTCACGTCAGCCACTCGCGTCTCGCCGCCCAGCCAGCGCAGCCAGCCGACATCCGGTGGTTGCCCACCGCCACCCGGGTAGAAGGCGGTGCGGTCAAGCCTGACGACCTGGCCGATCAGGGCGACCACGGACGAGTCGAACTCCCGCACATAACTGTCCTCCATGTGCAGTAATTCAGTCATCGTGTCTTTGTCCTCCAGAGGTTCGTCGATTCCGCGTTCACAGTAACTGGCGCTGGTATCGTTGTACACCAGACGCGTAGCGAAGCAGAGCGCCGTCGCCTGCCGGCGCGGGTTAGGCCGCCCAACGCTCCGGCTTTAGAGATTCATCTCCATGAAAACTGTTATGGAGTAGTATTGATCAAGCTGAGCCGCTGCTTGGTATGCCTCCATACTGTTGTCATCGTACCGATCGATTTCTCGGAATCCGACGGATCTGTAGAGTGAATGCGCCGCTTTGAGGAATTCCAAACTCTCAAGTTTCAGCTGGCGATACCCGATCAGCCGAGCATCATCGATCAGCCGATTAACGATAGCGCGGCCAATGCCCTTTCCTCGGAATGCCGGAAGGACATACATGCGTTGGATTTCCCCCACACCCTCCGCTAGTTTTTTCAAACAACCCACCCCTGCCACGGCGTTGTCGTACTGAGCAAGGTAGAACCGCCCGTCTGGAGGATGAAACTTATCGGGGTCCGACAAGTCGGATTCGACCATGGCATTGACATCGAATTCGATGCCGTAATCATGCTTGACACGCTCATTCAGCCACTCCAGATATTCACGGATAAGGGCACCTGCTTGCTCCTTTTGCTCATTATTCTCAACTTGCTGAAAACGAACTTCTTGCATAGGAACTCCTGGCTCTAGCTGACGAAGGCGGCCTAACTACCTCCTGAGTTGCCAGAGCGCCTCCGCTGCCAAAGGGATACCGCCACCCACAGCATGGCCTCCTACCGTGGCATTGTAAGCAGGAGGGTACGGGCTGTCTTGTACGTTTTTGCGGTGCGGGGCTATACTGGTTTTGTGCATGGCCGGGAGCGACGACAGGTGTCCAACCAACGGGACGACGCCCAACTCTGGCGAGTAGACATCCTCGGCGGCCTGGAGCTGCTTCGCGCCCGCTACGTCGAGTTCACCTACTCGCCGCACACCCACGAAGAGTTCATGATCGCTGTGACTGAGGGCGGCGCTGCGTCGCCACGCTACCGTGGGGGCGCGCACCTCCACGGCCCGGGCGACGTGCTAGTGCTCAACCCGGGTGAGGTCCACGGGGGTGGGCCTGCACACGGGGCGATTTGGCAATACCGGGCGTTTTATGCGCCCGCCGCCTTACTGCAACGTGCTGCGCAGGAACTCACAGGGGTTGACCGAAGACTCCCGCAGTTTGCCGAGGACGTGGTAGGTGACCCGTATGTGGCAGCCCTGCTCCGGCAAGCGCATACTGCACTCGAGGAGCCGAGTTCGATCCTGGAGCGCGAATCGCGCCTCCTCGAGGCACTTGCCAGCTTGGTCACGCGTCATGCAGTGGACAAGTTACCGGCGCACCGGATCGGTCCCGAACATCGAGCAGTAAAGCGGGCGAGAGAGTACCTAGAAACACTCCCGAGCGAGAAAGTATCGCTCGAAAGCCTGGCGCGAGAAGCGGCCCTCAGTCCCTTCCACCTCTGCCGGGTATTCCATCAAGCGACTGGACTCTCACCGCACGCCTATCAGACACTCGTGCGGGTGCGCCTCGCCAAGACTCTACTGGCGGAGGGAGTCCCCATCTCGCAAGTGGCGGTGGAAGTTGGGTTCTTCGATCAGGCCCATCTTACGCGCCACTTCAAGCGAATCTTCGGCGTGACACCTGGCCAGTATCTCGGTAGCGTATTGCTCTCCGCCTCGTGAAACGCGCAGCCTATCTGCCTGCGTTTCCAAGTGTTCGATCACATGGATCAGTTGTAATTCTAAGGGCGCTTGGCGACCAGCAATCGGGTTGCAACCCTCTGTTATTGTCTCGCGGTGATGTTCACCAGAGCCACGATAAACGCAATCTGGTGCGTCTCGTTGGTAGCGCTAATCTTGATCGGATGCAGGGTGATGGGCGTGTCGCCCTGGCTTTTCTCTTCCGCCAGGCCGATGTGGATCTTGGCGTTTGCCACGCCCAGGTCGTCCAGCGACTTCAGGATCGGGGCCAGGTACTGAAACCCGACCCCAAGGCGAATCGGGCCAGCCCCGTCATAGGCGACCGGGAACTGGTCGTCCGCCTGCGTGCCGTCCTTGTCGCTGAGATGCCAGTGCAGAGTCGTCGGCGTTGCAGGTTGGGTTGGGCCAGGTACAAGGGTCAGGACATTGGCGGCTTTGCCGTCAACCACGCGGCGGATGCCCATGAGCCGCTTCGTGATGGGCGTCACCGGCACGACGGCTGTGGCGGTGAACCTGAGCCGACTTTCCAGCTCACCCAGGTTGGGGTAACCAATCGCCATCAGCTGCAGCGTGAAGGTGCGGCTGACCCCGTCGCTGACCTGCAGGGACTCACCCTTCAGGCCGATCTTGATCATTCCCTCGGCGGGGAGCTTATCCACCACGGTTTTCAAGTGCCTGGCGGGCACGATGGCGATGCGGGTGCTGCCGTCCGCGACGAGCGATGGCGGAACAGACGCCTTGACCATCGTCGAGCCGATGGTGTTTTTGTCCGTGGCCGTCAACAACAGACCCTCGTTGGAAGCCTGCCGGATGAAGACCAGCCGGACTGCGCCGGAGATGTCTTCGGCCTTTGGGTCCACGATCTCAAACAGTGGGTCGAGGTGCGCTTTCAAGGCCTTGACGTCCACGTCACAGCCCTCCCCTTCAAACCAGGTGATATCGGGAAAGACATCGGCGGCGGCCACGGGCACTCGCAACCGGAACGTACCGTCCGTCAGAGCCAGTTGGCCCTTGCCGTCCGTGTTGAGTTGGATGGCCGGCTCAGTGAATTCCAGGCCGCTGAGGATCTCCAGCGATACCAGCAGGTCGCCCGGCTCTTCGACGCGCGCGCCGATTCGCATGTAGAGCGAGACGGCACCGTTCGTCGCC
>DAOTXG010000699.1:0-4310 GCA_034435515.1 Anaerolineales bacterium | reverse complement strand
CGAGGAGAGAAAGTAGTCCGAGAGGGGAAGCGGTGGTTTTAAGGCCGGCGAGGGTGAAGAGGGGAATTTTCGTCATCGCGCACGCTATTTATTTTGCGCCTCGCGTTGTTTGGCCTTCCAGCGCAGGACGCGCTCGCCCAGCGCCACCCGCGCCATCAGTTCTTCTCCATCCACCGGTTTCGTCAGGTAATCGTCGGTGCCGACCTTCTCGCCGGTCACCACGTTCTGCCGTTCGGCCAGGGCGGTCAGGATGACGATGTAGGTGTAGGTGGGCAGGTTGGCCGCGCGGATTTTGCCGATCAGCGTCGGGCCGTCCATCTCCGGCATGATCCAGTCGGTGATCACCAGGGGGAAGGGTTCGCGCTGGAAAAGTTCCCACGCGGCCTGACCGTTCTCCGCTTCGGCAACCTCGTGCCCTGCCTGAAGCAGTTTGCGGACAACAATCAAGCGCAGTTGCGGCTCGTCGTCCACAACCAAAATTTTCATCTTGGTCTCTTTGCTTCCGTCCTCATAGAGCGCCGCACCGACCTGACAGCCTCCAGCCGCTTCATGACTTAATTATACAGGTGCAGCGCGTTTCTGCGTAGCGAGCACGCCGGGCACGTCCACCCTCCCGCAGACAGCCTGCGGGAGGGCAGCCTCGAAAATGACATGCACCCTGCCGGAGGGCTTATCCAAAATCTCTTGACTCAAACCGCCTTTTGCGCCGTAGGAGCGGGTTTTACCCGCGATGGTGGCCAACGGTCCGGTCAGGTCGCGGCTACAAGCCGCTCCTACAACGTTGGAGAAGCCCTGTCAGAATAGCCCTTTGACCTTTCCAGTCCCCAAATCCAGGTCTACGTCGAAGAACACGGGTCGGGTGGGCAGGCCGGGCATGGTGCGCATCGCGCCGCACAGCGGGTATAGGAAGCCTGCACCGACCGAGGCGCGAATGTCGCGGATAGGCAGCCGCCAGCCGGTGGGCCGGCCTTTGACGTTCGGATCGTGTGTCAGGCTCAGATGAGTCTTGGCCATGTTAATTGGCAGTTTGTCGAAACCGAGCCGCGTGTAGAGTTCGATCTTCGCCTCGGCCTCGGGCAGAAAATCTACGCCATCCGCCCCATAAATCTTAGTCGCAATGGTTTCGATCTTCTGCTTGATCGGCATGTCGAGCGGATAGAGAAACTCGAAATGGTTGGTTTTCTCAGCCGCCGCCACAACTGCCTCAGCCAGTTCAATCGCGCCCTTGCCGCCGTGCATCCAGTTAGTGCACTTGAATGCGCCTTCGGCGCCGGCTTCGAGCGCGATCTTCTGCACCAACTTGATCTCGGCTTCGGTGTCGTACTTGAACGAGTTGACGGCCACAACCGCTGGAATGCCGAACAACCTGGCGTTCTCAACGTGCTTGGCCAGGTTGCCCGCGCCCGCCTCCAGCAGAGGCAGGTTCTCCTCGGTGTAGGCCTTGTCCAGCGGCCGCCCGGCGACCACTTTCGGCCCGCCGCCGTGCATCTTCAGTGCGCGGATCGTCGCCACGATGACGACCACGTTCGGAATCAACCCGGAGTAACGGCACTTGATGTCCATGAACTTTTCCATGCCGCAGTCTGCGCCGAAGCCAGACTCGGTGATCAC
Source organism: Anaerolineales bacterium (assembly GCA_034435515.1). Taxonomy (GTDB): domain Bacteria; phylum Chloroflexota; class Anaerolineae; order Anaerolineales; family UBA6663; genus DATDRS01. The sequence goes on along the minus strand of DAOTXG010000699.1, from coordinate 2,699 downwards.
GTAGCCGCTGGGGCCCACGAGCTTGAGCGCGATCTGGTCGGCGACGATGGACGAATTGCCGTGCGCGATGTTGGCGAACGGCCCGGCGTGGACAAAGGCCGGCGTGCCTTCGAGCGTCTGCATCAGGTTGGGCAGGATGGCGTCTTTCATCAGCACGGTCATCGCCCCGGCCACCCCCAGGTCTTCGGCGGTGATCGGGTCGCCCTGTTTGCTCGTGCCGATCACGATGCGCCCCAGCCGCTCGCGCATGTCGGCCAGACTGGTGGTGAGGCCAAGGATCGCCATCACCTCGCTCGCCACCGAGATGTCGAAGCCGGTGAGGCGCTCGTTCCCCTTCTCCTCGTCGCCCAGCCCGATCTGGACGCGCCGCAAGTGGCGGTCGTTGATGTCCACCACCCGCTGCCAGGTGATGCTGTTCGGGTCAATATCCAATCGGAACATGCGGCGCTTGTCTTCGGTGGAGAGATCCGCCAGCGTTTGGGCGGTGAGGCCGAGCTTTGCCAAACGCTTGCGTTGCGAGTCGGTGAACTGGCCGTCGAGCGTCATGGCTTTAGCCAGTTTGTCGTCGTCGGCCTGGGCGCGCTCGTGCAAGAGGCGTGCGTCAATCGCCGCAGCGAGCAAGTTGTTCGCCGCACTGACGGCGTGGATGTCGCCGGTCAGGTGGAGGTTGAAGTCCTCCATCGGGATGACCTGCGAATACCCGCCGCCCGCCGCGCCGCCTTTGATGCCGAAGGTGGGACCTTGCGAGGGCTGGCGGATACAGGTGAACACCTTGTGGCCGAGGTGCGCGCCGAGGGCTTGCGACAGGCCAACTGTCGTCGTCGTCTTGCCTTCGCCGAGTGGGGTGGGCGTGATCGCAGTCACGTCAATATACTTCCCGTTCGGGCGTTTCGCCAGTCGGTCGCGCACCCCCAGGTGCACCTTGGCTTTGTACGGGCCGAACAACTCCAACTCGTCCGGCTTCAACCCGACCTCGGCGGCGATTTGCAGGATGGGCTTGAGCTTGCCCGCCTGCGCGATCTCGATGTCGGACGGGACCGGCGAGAGCAGTTTGAGGCGGGTGGGTCTGAAAATGACTGCCGGGGCGGGCTTGCCTCTTGCTCCGCGAAGCGAAGCGCGGTGGTTGGTCCGCTTAGCGGATTTGGCTTTAGCGGTCTTTTTGGTCGTTTTAGGCATCGTTGCCTCCTGTTGAGAGATTAATCCCGATAATTATGACCCAAAGTCAGCCTCCGGCAAACTGGTAATTGTCACGTTTCCCGGTTGATCATTGGGCAAACTTTCCGCAGACTGTCAGCCTGTAGAGACGCCCCGGTGGGCGTCTCCCTGGTGGGGTGTGTCCCGGGTGGGGTGTCTCCCCGGCGGGGACGTTCCCCCGGAGACGTTCCACCGGAACGTCTCTACACGATGACGCGCTGCGATGAGAGACCTCAAACCGCGTTGGTCGGCCTGGGCGCTATTGTAGAGACGCCCCGGTGGGGCGTCTCCCTGGCAGGGCGTCTCCCCAGCGGGGTATCTCCCCGGCGGGGACGTTCCACCGGAGACGTTCCACCGGAACGTCTCTACTTTGTGCACACACGGGCGCGATGTAGAGTTGTTCCCCTGGCCTGGAGATGTCTATAATACGCCGACCTGACTTGATCCTTGAAAAGCCTCTCACCCCGAGCGCCCTTATGCCGCCACCCGCCGACTTCCTCATCACCAACGCCCGCGTCTTCACCGCCGACCCCGCCCGGCCCCGCGCTCAGGCAGTCGCCGTTAAGGGTAACCGCATCGTCTTTGTCGGGGAGAATGCCGCGGCGATGGAGTGGCGCGGCCCGGCCACGCGCCTGATTGACGGCGAGGGCCGGACGCTCATGCCCGGCTTCATTGACGCGCACTTTCACTTGTTGCACGGCTCACTCCGGCTGGACGGCATTCTGCTCGAACACGCCGCCGACTACGAAACGCTGACGCAGGCCGTCCGGGCCTTTGCCGCTCAAAATCCCGGGCGGGAGTGGCTCGACGGCTACGGCCTGCGCTACAACCTCGGCCCCGGCCACACGCCCCTCACCCGCCAGCATCTCGATGCTCTCAGCGCCGACCGGCCTCTCCTCGTCTTCGCTTATGATTTTCATACCGCCTGGGCCAACACGGTGGCCCTCCAAAAGGCCGGGATCTTCAACGGCGGCGAATGCGGCCCCAACAGCTAGATCGTGCTGGACGAGCGCGGCGAGGCGACCGGCGAACTACGCGAGCCGGGCGCCTATAACCACGTTCGTCGGCTCCTTCCCCAGCCGGACGCCAACCAGCGGCGCGCCCTGCTCCACAAAGGATTGCGGCAGGCTGCCCAACTCGGCGTGACCAGCGTGCACAACATGAACTGCGATTGGGAAGAAGCCGCGCTCTACGCTGCGCTCGAAGACGCCGGCGAACTGACGACGCGCGTTTACATTCCTTACGACGTCAAGCCGCACACGCCGTTCGAAGCGCTGGCCGACGACGCCGTCAACTTCCGCCAGACGCACCAGTCGGAAATGGTGCGCGCCGGGAGCGTCAAATTCTTTATGGACGGCGTGATCGAGTCGTACACCGGCCTGCTGGTCGAGCCTTACGCCGACGACCCGAGCACCAACGGCGACGCGAACTTCACGCCCGAGCATTTCAACCGCATGGCTGTCGAGGCCGACCGGCTCGGCTTCCAGATCAAGGTCCACGCCGTG
>DAOTXG010000698.1:0-16221 GCA_034435515.1 Anaerolineales bacterium | reverse complement strand
GGCCCTTCGACCGGCTCAGAACAAGGCCCTATTCACATCGGCGAGGGCCGCATGGCGGGTGCGCTGATGCGTTCCGCTGGCATGGGGATGCCAATGCCACCGCCGCGTGGTAGCGGCATCCCTATGCCGCGCACAGGGATGCCAATGTCACCGCCGCGTGGCAGCGGCCTCCCTATGCCGCGCGAGACCTACAACGTCCCGCACAGAATCCCGTGGCATTGGCAGGTGCCGGCTTACCTCGTCGCCAAAGCCATCGGCGCGGGCGCGTTCATCGTCGCCGCCGTCGGCGTCGCGCTCGGATTGTTCCCGGCCTCGCCGCTCTTCACCACCATCGCCGCCTTTGTCTCCTTAGTGTTCATTGGGATCAACACCGGCCTGCTCGTGTGGGACTTGGACCGCCCCGAACGCTTCTGGACCATCCTCATCCGCCCGCAGTGGAAATCGTGGCTGGCGCGGGGTGCGTTCATCCTCATTGGGTTCTCAATCGTCGGCGGATTGTATTTCCTCAGCCAGCTTGCCAACCCCGCTCCGCTTCGCTTCGGGGGCTATAGTCTCCATTTCTCTAATCTCCTTCTCTGGCCCGGCGTGATCCTCGCCATCCTGTCCGCAGTCTACACGGCTTTCCTCTTCGCTCAGGCCGAGGGCCGCGACCTGTGGCAGAGCACCCTGCTGCCGTGGCATTTGTTTGTGCAGTCGGTCATGGCTGGCGCGGCGGCGCTCATCCTCGCCAGCCTGTTCCTCGGCCTCGCGAGCAATGGCATGGGGATGCCATTGCCACGCGCGCTGGCCTGGACGTTTGGCCTCAGCCTGCTCGTCAACCTGCTCATCACCCTCGGCGGCGAGTTTGGCGTGCCGCACGCCAGCCACGTCGCCGCCGCCGCCGCGCATATGATTACACAAGGACGTTACAGGAATCATTATTGGGGCAGCCTCGCCTTTGGGTTGGCCCTCCCGCTCGTCTTAACCGTGTTCGCCAGCGCGCGGCATGGGGAAGCCGCCGCGGCGTTAGCGGCTGCCAGCGGGCTGTCGCTCGCCGGCCTGTTTGTCTACGAATGGGCGTTCGTGATGGCGCCGCAGGAAGTGCCAAACAATTGACCGCTTCGCGTGATTTATGATTGTTGATTGCTGATAGCTGATTGAAAATTCTCTAATCAACAATCAGCAATCAACAATCAACAATTAGCAATAGTAGATCATATGCCAGCCGATATTCTCACTCGCCTCCCCATTCAACACACCGATGCTGGCGACCGCCTCCAGCAGTACCCGCCGTCTGACCGGTGGGACGATTGGGTCGAATGGGATCCCAGGCAGTGGCCGAAGAAAACCCCCAGGCACTATATGCTCGTGCCGACGGTGTGCTTCAACTGCGAGTCGGCGTGCGGGCTGTTAGGGTGGGTGGACAAGGAGACGATGCGGGTGCGCAAGTTCGAGGGCAACCCGGCGCATCCCGGCTCGCGCGGGCGCAACTGCGCCAAAGGCCCCGCCACGCTTAATCAGGTCAACGACCCCGACCGCATCCTCTATCCGCTCAAGCGTGCGGGCAAGCGCGGCGAGGGCAAATGGGTGCGCGTCACCTGGGAGGAGGCCCTGAAGGACATCGGCGGGCGCATCCGCCAGGCCTTGCAGGAAGGGCGGCACAACGAGATCATGTATCACGTCGGGCGGCCCGGCCACGACGGCGTCATGGAGTGGATTCTGCCCGCGTGGGGATTGGACGGCCACAACTCGCACACCAACATCTGCTCTTCCGGCGCGCGCGCGGGCTATGCGTTTTGGATGGGCTTCGACCGCCCCTCGCCCGACCACGCCCACGCCAACGTCATCCTGCTCATCAGCAGCCACCTCGAAACCGGCCACTACTTCAACCCGCACGCACAGCGCATCATCGAGGGCAAGCTGGCCGGCGCCAAACTGATCGTATGGGACACCCGCCTGTCCAACACCGCCTCGATGGCCGACACGTGGATCGCCCCCTGGCCTGGTTCCGAGCCGGCCATCCTGCTCGCCATCGCCAACTATCTCATCACCACCGGAAAGTACAACCGCGAGTATGTGAGGCGGTGGGTGAATTGGGAAGAGTTTTTGCGCGAAGCGTCCAATCCCCAATTACCACTTACTTTCGAATCTTTTGAAGACGCCTTAAAGAAGCAATACGCCCAATACACCTTCGAGTACGCCGCACAAGAGTCCGGTGTGGACGCCGGGGTGTTGCGAAAAATCGCCGAGGACGTGGCCGCTTGCGCGTTGGGCGGCAAACTGGCCACGCACAACTGGCGGAGCGCCGGGTCAGGCAACCTCGGCGGGTGGCAGGTCGCCCGCTGCCTGTTCTTCCTCAACGTCCTCACCGGGAGCATCGGCGTCGAGGGCGGCACGTCGGCGAATGCGTGGGACAAGTGGGTGCCGCGCCCGCACAAAATGGCCCCGCACGTCAAACGCTGGAACGAGTTGACGTGGCCGCGCGAGTACCCGCTGGCGTACTTCGAGATGAGCTTCCTGCTCCCGCATTTTCTCAAAGAGGGGCGCGGCCGCCTGGAGGTCTATTTCACCCGCGTCTACAACCCTATGTGGACGAACCCTGACGGCTTCACCTGGCTGGAAGCCTTGCGGGACGAGGCGAAGATCGGCTGCCACGTGGCCCTCACGCCCACCTGGAATGAATCCGCATGGTGGGCCGACTACGTGCTGCCGATGGGGCTGGGTTCGGAGCGCCACGACCTGATGAGCCAGGAGACGCACGCGGGACAGTGGATTGCTTTCCGGCAGCCTGTCCTGCGCGCCGCGCTGGAACGCCTGGGCAAGAAAGTGAATCGCACTTACGAGGCCAACCCCGGCCAGGTGTGGGAGGAGACCGAGTTTTGGATTGACCTGAGCTGGGAGATTGACCCCGACGGGACGCTCGGCCTCCGCCAGTACTTCGAGTCGCCCTATCGTCCCGGCGAGCGCATCACGGTGGACGATTACTACGGCTGGATGTTCGAGAACAACGTCCCCGACCTGCCGGAGGCTGCCGCCAAAGAGGGCCTCACGCCGTTGCAATACATGCGGAAGTACGGCGCGTTCGAGATTCGCAAAGGCGCGCAGGCCGAATACGAGCGCGTCCTCTCCGCCGAAGAAATGGCCGGCGCGACGGTGGACGAGGCGACGGGCGTCATTTATACGCAGTCCCCCGCCGCGCCGCCCAAGAACATCGTCCCCGCGCCCGTGCCGGTGACCTCCGACCGGGGCCGCGCCATCGGCGTGCTGATCGAAGGCCAGCCCCGATTTGGGTTCCGCACGCCCTCGCGCAAACTCGAATTCTTCTCCTCCACGCTGCGCGACTTCGGCTGGCCCGAATACGCGCTCCCCGACTACATTCAGAGCCACGTCCATCCCAGCCGCGTCGACCGCGAGGCGGGCGAATTTGTCCTGCTCTCGACGTACCGCCTGCCCACGCTCATCCACACCCGCAGCGCGAATGCGAAATGGCTGGTCGAGATCTCGCACTCCAACCCGACGTGGATGCACACGTCGGATGCTCAGCGCCTCGGCGTCAGGTCGGGCGACCTCGTGCGCGTGGAGACCGAAATTGGTTACTTCGTGGATAAAGTCTGGGTCACCGAAGGCATCCGCCCCGGCGTGATTGCCTGCTCCCATCACCTCGGGCGCTGGCGCCTGGCCGAAGGCGATGGGACCAACCGCATCGCCTCGGCCCTCGTGGATTTGAAAGAAGCGGACGGCCGCGGCGCGTGGAGACTCCGGCAAATCCACGGCGTCCAGCCGTATAAATCTTCCGACCCGGACAGCGAGCGCATCTGGTGGACCGATGCGGGTGTGCATCAGAATCTCACCTTCCCCGTCCAACCCGATCCCATCAGCGGGATGCACTGCTGGCATCAAAAAGTCCGCGTGACCCGCGCTCAACCCGGCGACAAGTACGGCGATGTCTACGTGGACACGAAGAAGTCGCACGAAGTGTACAAACACTGGCTGGCGATGACCCGCCCTCCCACGGGCGAGTGGCGGCGGCCTAACTGGATGTTGAGGCCGTTCCGGCCGGATGTGAGCGCCTATCGCTTAGCGGATGGCGGATAGCCGATGGCCGCTTCGCGTGGCCGATGGCCGCTTCGCGTGTTTGAACTACTCGCCCAACTCTGGCTGCACGAGCCGGACGCCGACACGATTGCTCGCGCCGTAGGCGAATTCGGCCAGACCGGTGAGGTCTCGAAGACCTCACCGGTCTGCGCGGCAGACGAGGCAGGCCTGCCTGCCGGCGATCCCGCTGAACTCGCGCTGGCTTACGCCGACGTTTTTCTCCTGAATGTCTACCCCTATGGCACGGCGTTTACCGACTCGAACGGTGAACTGAACGGCCCAGAGGCCCAGCAGATAGCGGCGCTGTACGAGATGGACGGCTATTGCCCGCCTGAATTGAGCTCGGCCGGCGCGCCTGACCATCTGGGCCTGTGCCTCGGTTTCCTGGCGCACCTGGAAGAAAGGGGATTGAGGAGAGACGATTTCCTGGCCGGGTTTCTGGAATGGGCGCCAGTTTGCTGTCTGGCCGTCGAGCGCGAACCCACGGCCCACCTCTTCTACCGCGCCCTCGCGGCCCTCACACGCGACGTATTGCTGAAGCGCTGCGCCTTACCTGACGCGCAACACGCAATATCGCGAAGCATCCCTTTGGGACGCAATACGCAATACGCAACCTCCCAATCGGCTATCTTTCCTCTGCCCTTTGACGCCGAAGTGTCACTCCGCGACATCTTGCGTTTCTTCCTCGCCCCGGCCCGCTGCGGCATGTTTCTCTCGCGTTCACGCCTGGGGCAGATGGCCGCTGCGCGAGAATTGGGGCTGCGCCTGCCCTTCGGCTCAAGAGGCGACGTAGCCGAAAGTTTGTTTGCCTCCGCCGGCGAGGCAGAAGTGATCCCTCAGTTGTTAGCCGCCCTGGAGACCGAGGCAGCCGCGTGGGCGGCGACCTATCGTTTGTGGGTTGAGCGTTATCCAGCCTGGCAACCCGCCGCCGGGGTCTGGCTGTCCCGCACGGAGATGGCGCGCCAGACCCTCGCCGATCTTCGGCGCGTCCTCGCCTCCGAAACCACGTGAGCGCACCCGCCTTTTTCGAGTATCTTGAGTTCCGCTCCCGCTTCGACGTCACGCGCGGCCTGGCGCAAGCGGCGCTGGCCTGGGCGCAGCCATTGGCGTTGGAAGCGCTCGGTATTCACACACTGCGGCAGACGCTGGTCGAGGGCGAACTGCCTGCCTACGTGGTCATGACGACGCCTGAAACAAACGGCGGCTGGGGGGAACTGATGCCGGTGTGGTTCAAGCCTTACGAGCGGCCGGTGCCGCTATACTGCCTCGACAACTGGGCGCTGTTCGCCTTGCTCTACCGCTCCGCTTTTGGGCCGGAGGCGGATGCCTCGGCGTTCACTGTCGAGATTCTGGCGCGCGTCGTCATTGGCGCGGATTTGCTCATCCCATTTTTGCCCGGCACCGACGGGGCAGGACGCTTTCTGCGGCACGGCGCACTTCCTGTCCTCCTGGCGATTCTCTGGCTGGAGTCTGAGACCCGCGAGGCCTGGCTGGCGCTGCATGCTTCCGGCGCGCAACGCTTCGCCGCGGAGCGCCACGTCGGGGAGGCGGCTAACCTGTCAGAGCGGCTGGAGCAGGTGGAGGACGAAGCCTTTCTCGTCCCGGAGCGCGGCGGCGTAGTGGATGAGGCTTCGGTCCGCGCATTTCTGGCTGACGAGACGCGCCGTCTCCCCTATCAAACCCTGTTTGGCGGGCTGTGTCTTGGCGTCTCGGCCCTGGCGGCGGCGCTGGGCAACGATTGGCGGCGCTGGGTGTTTCAAGCAGTGAACGTCGCCTATCGCAGCCCGGATTTTGGGTTGAGCGAAATCAGGCGTTGGTTAGGTTGATTACTGTCTGTCCCCGTGCGGGGATCTTCGACGAGGGTCAGTCTATGTCTGTGGAAGAAAAAACCGTCCCCCCTGAGAGTCAAATGCGTGAAGATTCGTCCACCGAACCGGTGTGGACATTTCGCGGCTACCAGATGCGCCCGGCGGAGTTCAACACGGCGATGGTGCATTTCTACCGCGGCGAAGTGCAGCGCGCCAATACCTGGCGCAACCGCCTGGACAACACGACCAACTGGGCAGTCGTCGCGGCCGGCGCGGCGATTTCCTTTGCGCTCTCTGACCCCATGCACCATTACGGCGTCATCATCCTCGATACCCTGCTGGTCACGCTCTTCCTGTGGATTGAAGCCCGCCGTTATCGCTACTACGAACTATGGTCCTACCGCGTGCGGCTGATGGAGACCGATTTTTTCGCCTCGATGCTCGTCCCGCCTTTTGCCCCGCACCCGGAATGGGCGGAGAGCCTCGCCGAATCCCTGCTGGACCCGGAGTTTCCCATCAGCATGTGGGAAGCCTTTGGTCGCCGCTTCCGACGCAATTACATGTGGATTTTCCTGATTCTTGGGATCGCCTGGGCCTTGAAGAGCTATCTCCACCCTACGATAGCGACCTCGTGGGCCGAGTTCCTCGAGCATTCCCGCATGGGGCCGATCCCCGGCGAGATCATGTTGCTGCTGGGGCTGATCTACAACGGCCTGCTGTTCCTCATCGGCTTCGGCACCGCGGGGCTGACACAGGCCACTGGCGAAGTCCTGCCCAAATTCGGCGAGTACCCTATCCTCAGCCGCCTGTGGGAGGCCATGGAGGTGCCGGAGGGCGCCTCGATCAGGCCGAAGCGCCGGGGCGCGGCCGTTCCGGTGCGCCGCCGCCGCCAACTGCTGGCGATGATCATCGCGAGCCGGCCTCAGGCGATTGCCGACCGCGTGCTGAAAGAAATGAAACGCGGCGTCACCGCGCTGCACGGCGAGGGCATGTATACCCATCAGAACCGCGAAGTGCTGATGGTCGCCACGACGATGACCGAAATGAGCCAACTTAAGAACCTGGTGCGCGCCGAAGACCCCAACGCCTTTGTCATCGTCACTCCGGCCAGCGAAGTGCTGGGGCGGGGTTTCCAACCGCTGGAGGAGTAGTCGCGCGGTCGGATAGTCTGGTGGTCGGATGGTCGAGTAGCCGAGTGGTTGGGTGGAGTAACTACAGGGTTGCCCTTACAGGGCCAGCCGCGGCTTTGGCGCGCTGTCGGACTTGTTGTATAGTCTGAGTATGCCCAGGCAACGGGAAACTCAATCCGCGCCCGCCGAAGATCACGCTCCAAGCCCGGCGACGCCTCCCGACCCCCAACCCGCCGCGGTGCTGGTGGTGGACGATGACCCGCGCGCCGTCGAGGTGGTGACCTTTATCCTCGAGGCCGAGGGTTTCCGCCTCCTGGCCGCGGAGGATGGCGAGGCGGCCCTGGCCGTCGTCGCGCACTCCAGCCCCGACGTGGTTTTGCTGGACGTGAGGATGCCTGGCCTGGACGGGTTCGAGGTCTGCCGCCGCCTCAAGGCCGACCCGGCGACGGTCTTCGTCCCGGTCGTCCTCCTCACTTCCCTCACAAGCACGCACGACCGCATTGCCGGGGCCGCCGCTGGCGCCGACGACTTTCTCTCCAAGCCGTTCGACAACGTCGAGCTGGCGACGCGCGTCAAATCGCTCGTGCGCGTCAAGCGCCTGCACGATCAAATTCAAGATTACAACCGGGAACTGGAAGCCCGCGTGGCCGAGCGCACCGCCGAACTGCAGCGGGCGCTGGAACAGCTGCGGGAACTGGACCAGCTCAAATCAGAATTCATCGCGAACGTTTCGCACGAGCTCCGCACGCCGCTTTTGCACGTCAAGGGCTATCTCGACCTGCTGGTTGACGGCGTCATGGGCGACCTGTCGCCGGAACAAAGGCAGGGCATTGGCGTGGCCCAGGAGGCCGTCCGCCAGTTGGAGCGCATCGTGCAGGATGTGGTGGACTTTCGTGACGCCAGCCAGCGCGTGCTTTCGACAGACTCAGGGCGCGGCCTGAATCTTGAGCCGGTGTCCATAGCCGAGGCGGCCCGGGCGGCGCTGGAGATCATTGCGCCATTTGCCACACGGCGCAGCATCCAGGTCTCTCTGAACTTCCCGCCCAACCTGCCGCTGGTGCGGGGTGACCGGGCGGCGTTGACGCGCATCCTGCGCCATTTGCTCGACAACGCCGTGAAATTCAGTCCGCCGGGAGAAGGGGTGCTGGTCACGGGCGAGGCGCGGCCCTTCGACAGGCTCAAGGCAGGGCCTGGATTTGTGCGAGTCGCCGTGCTCGACCACGGGGCCGGCATCCCTCCCGAGAAGCTCGACCACATCTTTGACATTTTTTACCAGGCCGACGGCTCGACGACGCGCCGGGCGGGCGGCCTGGGAGTGGGGCTGGCGTTGGTGAAGGTGCTGCTCGACGCTCACGCGGCTCAAATTCGGGTGCAGAGCGAGGTAGGCCGAGGCACTACGTTCTATTTCGATCTGTCGGTCGCAGATCGGTAAGGCGAACTCTCGACCGAGCCGGCGAGGAGGTTCATCCGGCAGATTTCAGTTTCTGTGGCATATGTCGTTTTCCTTGCCCATCCCGGCCTCGCTGACTAAAGGATAGCCGATCCGGGCGGAGTGAGCAATCATCGCGATCCCTATCTGCTAAGGGGCCGTCTAAAAATAACTTCCGCACTTTCGCAACCGGAGGAGCGGCTTGGAGCCGCGACCCTCGCGGTTGAAAACCGCTCCTACGCTAGAAAACGGGCAGTTGTTCTTAGACGAGTTCTAAGTTCCCTGAGTTCCGTCCGCTGTCTCAATACGACTTTCCTACCGTGTGCAGCAAAATGAAATTGGCGGGGACGAGCTTATCGGCGGGCACCCCGGCGATGACGATGACCTGCTGGCCCGGACGGACGGGCGAATTGAACAGCATCGCGGTTTCGACGTGGGCGAGCATCGCCTCGACCGAGTCAGCATGCGGGACCAGGTACGGCGTCACGCCCCACAGCAAGGCCAGGCGTGGGAAAATTTTGGATTCGGGCGTGAAGGCCAGGATCGGCACGTGCGGACGGGCCTTCGACATGATGCGCGCGTTGCGCCCACTGCGGGTGAAGATCGCCACCGCGGTCACGTCCCGGTCGAGGGCCAGCTCGCGCGCGGCGCGGGCCAGCGCCACCGAGTCTTCGCCGGTCGCCTCGGCCATGCCGTGCCAGCGGCCCCATTCCTTCATGTGGCTCTCGGCCTCCTCGGCGATGGAGGCCATCATCTTGACGGACTCCAACGGGTACGCGCCGTAGGCCGTCTCGCCGGAGAGCATCACCGCGTCGGTGCCGTCGAAGATGGCATTCGCCACGTCGGACGCCTCGGCCCGCGTGGGGAGTGGATTGGTGATCATGGATTCGAGCATCTGCGTGGCGGTGATGACGATCTTGCGGTGGCGATTGGCCGCCTCGATGATGCGCTTCTGCGCCGTGGGCACTTGCTGCGGCGAGAGTTCGACGCCGAGGTCGCCGCGCGCGACCATCACGCCATCGGCGACTTCGAGGATCGCGTCGAGGTTGTCGAGCGCGGAAGGCTTCTCCAGCTTGGCGATGATGGGCAAGGTCTTGGTCTTCGTGTCTATTTCCACCAGCGCGCGCCGCACGTTGGCCACGTCTTCGGCGCGGCGCACAAAGCTGAGCGCGATGTAATCCACGTTCTGCGCCAGGCCGAAGGCCAGGTCGCCGCGGTCTTTCTCGGTGAGGGAGGGGATATTGACCACGACGCCCGGCAGGTTGATGCCCTTGTGTTCCTTGAGCAGGCCGCCACGGACGACGCGGGTAAGGATGTCCGGGCCGTCCACGCGCTCCACACGCAGTTCCATGTTGCCGTCGTCAAGGAGCAGCCGGTCGCCGACTTTCACGTCGTAGGGCAGGCCCTCGTAGGTGGTGGAGACCTCGCGCACCGTGCCGGCGACCTGGCGCGTCGTGATGGTGAACTCCGCCTGGTCCCTCAACTCGACCGGTTCCCCATCCATCAGCGCGCCCGTGCGAATTTTGGGGCCTTGCAGGTCTTGCAAGATGGCGACGGGCCGGTTGAGCCGGTTGGCGACGCGGCGCACGCGGCCGATCAGGGCGGCGTGCTCGGCGTGCGTGCCGTGTGAGAAGTTGAGGCGGGCCACGTTCATCCCGGCCTCGATCAGCGCGGCGATTTTGTCTTCGGTATCGCTCGCCGGGCCGAGGGTGCAGACGATTTTCGTGCGACGCATGTTGCTCCTGAGGGCCGTTTCCGCGCGGCCAGAGTAGCCGGGCCGGTCTGAGTTACGTGGATTATAGCACCCTACTGGCTGATGGCTTATCGCGCTGCTACACTGTCCCGCTGATTAAGCCGGACTCTGCTCCCGCCGGATTTGCGCGAAGTGTCCGGCGGCGCTGCCCGAAGGGCGTGCGCACTGGCCCTGGCGGATAGTGGCAGGGAATCCGCCGCGAGCGGAAGGGTCCATCTAATCGCCGGGTTTGACGGGAGGCGGGGGAGGCGGGGAAGGAACGCGCAGCGGGGTGGGCTGGCGGGAAAGTCGGCGGCGGGTCTTCGACCAGGCGGCGAGAAGCTGGAACCAGGGCTTGGGCTGAGGCACAACGCCCAGGTCTTTTTCGCGGGTGACGAGCAGCACGGAGGCGCCCAGCATCGCCGCGCCCAGCCATTGGGCGGGGGCCAATCTTTCGCCCAGCCAGAACGCGGCGACGACGATGGTCACCAGCGCTTCGCTCAGGCCGAGCAGCGCCGACTGCACCCCGCCCAAATACTTGACGCCGGTGAACAGCGCCAGGCGGGAGATCACGGTCACCACGGTCAAGAGGACCACAAATTCCCAGGCCGCCGTCGTCGTCGGCAGGCGGGGCGCGCCGCCCAGCCCGTAGGCGACGCTCACGGTGACGGCCATGGCCGTGATGGTGTAGAGCGCGACGGTCGGCGCCGGGACGTCGTACAGCACGTGTTGGTTGACGGCGACGTGCAGGGCGTACATGGCCCCGCTGAGCAGGACGAGCAGCACGCCCGCCCAGTCGGCGCGCGCGCCGCCCGCGCCGGTGACCAGGTAAACGGCCGCCAGCGCCATGCCCAGGCGGGTCAGGGTCAGGCGCGAAATCGGGTGGCCATCCAGCCGCGCCAGCAGCGTCAGAAAGAGGGTGTAGAGGGTGAAAATGAGCTGGACGAGCGAAGCGTCCAGGCGGCCCAGCCCGGCGTAGTACATCAGCGAGCCCAGGCCGTTGAACAGGCCGGCCAGCAGGCAGCCGGCGAGGCCGACGGGGTAGATATAAATGTACTGCCGCCAGAAGAGCAGATACGCCAGCCACAGCGCCGCCATGGAGAACGTCGTGCGCAGCATGACGACCGTGAGCGGCGCCGTCCCTTGCAGGATGGCCTGCTTGCCGAAGATGGGCGGCAAACCCAGCACCGCCGCCGACAACAGCGCGGCGGCGACGCCCCGGGTTTGCTGGGGACTTAAGCGCGGAACTCTCATGCGAGGCTGAGAACCAGAAACGTGCGACGCGCTTTCGCGAAGCAAGCGCGCCGCACAGAGCAAGACTGAGAATTAAGTCAAGGCGTTGATGATGTCCGTGAGCAGCTCGTCGTCCATGAACAAGCCTTTTTGCAAGAGCGAGTCAATCTGCCCGGTGAGGCGCTCTTTCTCGGCGGGCGTCAGCAGCTTGGCCGTGACCACAATGACCGGGATGTCCTGCGTGGCCTCGTCGGCCCGCAGCGCATCCAGCACCGCGAACCCGTCCATCTCCGGCATCGTCAAATCCAGCACCACCAGGTCAGGGCGGCGGGCGCGGATCAGTTCCAGGCCGTCGCGCCCGTTGCGGGCCTCGTAGATTTGATAGTCGCCTTTGGCCTGCAGGATGCGGCGGATCAGCCGCGCCGCGTCGGGGTTATCGTCGACGATGGCGATGGAGTGGACGCGCTCGTCGAGCCGCTGGAGCGCGGCGAGCAAGCCCTCCTGCGGCGTGGTCTGGCTTTCCGCCAGCGGCATCTTCGCTGGCGCTTCGACCACATCGCGCGACCAACCTTCGCCGAGAATCTCGAGCTGGATCGGAAAGGTGTGGCCGGAGCAATTGACGACGACGACTTCCTCCAGCCCGATGCGGCCCTCGCGCACCAGTTTGAATAGCCCGGCGAAGGCGACCGCCGCCGCCGGTTCCATGGACAGGCCCTCCATCTTAGCCAGGACGTGCACAGCGCGGTACGCCTCGTCGTCGGTCACGCTCTCCATCGTCCCGCCGTATTCGTCAATATAACGTTTGAGCAGAGTATAGCCGCGCCCCGGATTGCCAGTGGAGAGCGTGGCGATGCGCGTGCGCGGGTTGGCGACGACTTCGGCGGTCTCCAGCCCGCGCTGGAACGCGTGGACCATCGGCGCGCAGCCCTCGGCCTGGATGCAGGCCAACTGCGGGATGCGGCCGATCAGCCCCATGTTGTAAAGTTCCACGAAACCCTTCATCGCGCCCAGGGGGCCGAGGCCGCCGCTGACCGCCTGGATGTACCAGTCGGGGGCGCGCCAGAGATGCGGGGCGTGCTTGCCGTTAGAGGCGGGAGGCTGCGCCAGCGCCAGCTGCTCCGCGACCTCGTAGGCGATGGTCTTCATGCTCTCGACGGAGGCCACGCTTCGCAGGCCGCGGTCGTAATACAGGTTCCGCTGGCGGGCGAATTGCTGGGCGATCTCTTTGGCCCGGTCGTAGGTGCCGGTGACTTTGACGACCTGCGCGCCGTACAGCGCGCATTCGCGCATTTTCTCCGGCGGGACAAGCGAGGTGAGGAAGGCGTAGAGCTTGATGCCGGCCCGCGCGCAGTAGGCCGCATAGGAGATGGCGACGTTGCCGGTCGAGGCGACGACCGCTTCGGTGAGGCCGCCCTCTTTCATCACCGAAACGGCCAGGGCGGCCTGCCGGTCTTTGAACGAGCCAGTGGGGCTTTGGCGCTCGTCCTTGACGTAGAGCTGCGAGCGGCCCAGCATCAGGCCGAGGTTGACGACCTTGACCAGCGGCGTGCCGCCCTCGCCCAGCGAGACCACGTGCGCCATATCCTGGACGGGGAGCAGTTCGCGGTAGCGCCACAAGTCTTTGCCCCGCGCGGCTACCCGCGCGGGCAGATTCGGTCCCAGGGCGGCGTAGTCATAGCGCGCCTCCAGCCACTCGTTGCCGCAGCGTGGGCAGCCGGGCAGGTTTGGGGCGAAAGGCAGGGTGTGGCCGCAGTCAGCGCAAACCAGGACGAAGTTGGACATAGGCTCCTAGTCGGGTAGTCAGGTGGTCTCGTAGCCGCGCGAACGCGGTTGCGCCGAAGCGGTCTCCGGCTGGGCGCGGAGGCGCAGCCGCTTTCCCCTGAGGGGAACCTTCGACAGCGCCCGCAGCAGATCGGATTCGAGAATCGGCTTGGTGAGGTAATCATCCGCGCCCATGCTGAACGCGCGCTCACGATCGCTGGCGATGGTGCACATGATGACCGGGAGGCTGCGCGTCTGTTCATTCTGTTTGAGCTCCGCCAGCACCTGCCAGCCGTCCCGGCCGGGCATGAGCACGTCGAGCAGGATGGCGGCGGGCTGGACGGCGGCGGCCTGCGCGACGGCTTCGACGCTCCGGGTGACGCCCACGACCTGATAGCCGTGCGGCTCGAGGTAGCGGCGGTACAGGCTCAACACCCCCTGGTCGTCGTCAATCGAGAGGATGACCTCCGCGTCGGCTTCCTCGGGCGGCGCACTCTCGTGCGCCGCTACGAACGGCTGGTTGACCGGCAGGATGAAACTGAAGGTCGAGCCCTGGCCCGGCGCGCCGTCGCTCTCGACCCAGATGCGGCCGCCGTGCAGCTCGACCAGTTGGCGGCAGATGTTGAGGCCCAGCCCCGTGCCGCCGACTTTGCGGGTGGGCGAGGCGTCCACCTGCGAGAACGGCTCGAACAGTTTCACCATGTCCTGCGGCGCAATGCCGTGCCCCGTGTCAATGACGCTGATTTCCACAAAGGACTCTCTCTGGCCGCTGACCGGGCTGAGAGTCTGCACCGGGCGGGCGCGCAGGGTGATGCGGCCCTCGTCGGTGAACTTGGCCGCGTTCGAGAGCAGGTTGAGCATCACCTGGCGCACGCGCATGCTGTCGGCGCGCACGGGCGGCAGGTCCGGCGCCACCTCCTCGTGGATGGCGATGGGCTTGTCTTTGACCAGGCCGACGGCAGTGGACAGGACGCCTTTGATGACGTCGCGCAGGTCAACTTCGTCGAGCACAAGCTCCATCTTCCCGGCCTCGATGCGGGCCAGGTCGAGGATGTCGTTAATCAGGCCGAGCAGGTGCTGGCCGGAGCTGTAAATCGAGGTCAGGTCCTGGGCCTGCAGGTCGGTCACCGGGCCGTCAATGCCTTTGAGGATGACGCGCGAAAACCCGATGATCGAGTTCAACGGCGTGCGCAGTTCGTGGCTCATATTCGCCAGGAATTGGCTCTTGAGGCGGTCCACCTCCGCCAGCCGCTCGGCGGTTTCGCGCTGGACAGCGTACAGGCGGGCGGTCTGCAGGGCAGAGGTCAGCGCGGTCAGGATGCCCTGGAACAGGTTCAAATCGTCCTGCTCGAGGCCGCGCCCACCCATGTGGCTGGTGTGGACGACCTCGACCACGCCTTCCACCTCGCCGCCGTAGAGGAGAGGCAGCGCCATGGATTCGGTGATCCGGCCTCCGACCGCGTCCTGCTCGCGCAGCGGCGTGATCGCGCCCTGGGCAGTCTGGATGACCATCCACAGCGCCGGTCGGTCGGCGGCGCGAAGGCTTTGCATGGCCGCCGACCGCTCCGCCGGGGACATCGCCTCTTCGTCGAAGCGGGCCTGGCGCGGCGTGAGCATGTGCGAAGCCGGTTCCCATTGGAAGATAATCACGCTGTCCGGGTGGTAGGCCTCGAACAGTTCGTCGAGCAGCACCTGCAGCAGCTCGTTTTCGTTCAGCGCGCTGCGGTTCATGGCCTGCGTGGCGCGCGCCAGCGTTTCGGCGTTGCGGCGCTGGGTACGTGTCTGCTCATACAGGCGGGCGTTTTCCACGGCGACCGTCACTTGCGCGGAGATGGATTCGACGAGGGCGAGGTGATCCGGCGTGAAGGTCCCCGGCGTCGGATGGGTGAAAGCCAGCACGCCGCTCAACGCGCCGCGTTGGGTGCGCAGGGGAACGGAGATGACCGAACGCGCGGGCTCCTCCGCGATATGCGAGGGATCAGTGTACCAGCGGTGGTCCTGGCGCGTGTCCGGCACCAGGGCCGGCTGACGGTTTTCAAGCACCCACTTTTCCAGCCCGCGCCTGGCGATAGTGTTGCCGAACTCGGTCGCCTCGACGGGGGTGAAGCGCTCCAGCCCAGGAATGGTGCTGCGGAAAATCGTCTCGGTTTCGATTTCGCCGAGCAACAGGATGTAGCCGTGTTGCGCGCCCAGGCGCGGCGCGAAGGACAGGACGGCCTCCAACTGAGCGTCCAGGTCAAGTGTGCGAGTGAGGGCCGCCAGCACGTCGTTGAGCAAGGCCAGGCGCTCGCGCTCGCGGTTGATCTGATCGAGCAGATTGTTGTTGACGATGATGGCCGCCAGGGTGCCGGCCAGCGTCGAGAGCAGCTGCAAGTCCGACTCGTCGAAGGCGTTGACGCGCGGGCTTTCGACGTTCAGTACGCCGATCACCCGGTCGCCCAACGCGAGCGGCACGGTCAGCGCGGAGAGCGTATTGCTCTTCCAGGCCAGGTAGTCCGCCGCGCTTGGGGAAGCGCCCTCTCCCAGAAGCCGACGGACGTCGGGGATGAGGGTCGGCTGGTTAGTCTGCGCGACGCGGCCCACCACACCCGTTCCGACGCGCACAGCCAGCGTGCTGACCATGTCCAGCGAGAACCCTACCGAGGCGCGGATGCGCAGAATACGGTTGTCGCCCTTCGACGGTCGCTCAGGGTCGAGCAGCAGAATGGCGATGTTGACGTCGGGCAAAACGCGGGCCAGGGCTTCGGCGGCGCTCTGCAGCGCGTCGGTCAAATTCGCGGCGCTGGCCGCCGCGCGCGTGACTTCGTAGAGCAGGGTGCGCTTGGTCAACTGATCGCGCGTGGCGTCGAACAGGCGGGCGTTTTCCAGCGCCAGCGCCAGCTGGTCGGTCACGGCCCGCACCAGCGCCAGATCGTCTTCGGACCAGACGCCGCCGCTCTCGTCGAAGAAATCCAGCGCGCCAATCGTCTGGTTTTGAAGCTGAATCGGGATGGCAATGGCCCGGCCGGCGTGCCGGCCCCCGCGGCCCAGGGCGGGGCTGGTCGACTGGTTGTC
>DAOTXG010000697.1:0-1761 GCA_034435515.1 Anaerolineales bacterium | reverse complement strand
GGAACTGGCCCGCCTGCGCGGTCAGCTAGAATAGTCTCGCTCATTCCCCTAAAATTGCTTCGGTGACTGTATTCAGCTCTTCGTCGGAATAGAAATAAATCGTGATCGTCCCGCCTTTGCGCCCGCGCCTGAGCGTGACCTTGGTCCCCAGCGCCTCGCGCAGTTTGGCGGCCAGCGCGTCTGTCTCGGCGTGGCGGCCCGGCTTGCTCGGGCGGGCGTCCCGCTGCCCCTGCAGCCGCCGCACCAGTTCCTCAGTCTGCCGCACGCTCAGGGCCTTGCGGGCGATTGTATCGAAGGCATTGGATTGGGATTGCGCGTTGGGCAGGGCGAGGAGCGCCCGCGCGTGACCTTCGGTGATCTGCCCGTCCGCCACGGCTTCCAGGATCTTCGGCGGCAGTTTGAGCAGCCGGAGCGTGTTCGTCACCGTCACGCGCTTCTTGCCGACCCTGGCCGCGATCTCCTCGTGCGAGAGGCGGAAATCGTCGGCGAGGTGTTTGTAGGCGAGCGCAGTCTCCCACGCGTCGAGGTCGGAGCGCTGGATATTTTCGACAAGCGCCAGCTCGAGCCGCTGCTGGTCGGTGGCCTCGCGGAGGATGACGGGGACGGCGGGCAGGCCGGCGAGCCGGGCGGCCTCCAGACGCCGCTCGCCGGCGATGAGCGTATAGTGCCCGGCCTGGGCGGCCTCCGTCACGATGAGCGGCTGGATGACGCCATGCTCGCGGATCGAGTTGGCGAGTTCTTCGAGTTCGGCGGGGTCGAGGCGCGCGCGCGGCTGGCGCGGGTTGCGCGCAATCGTCGACACCGGCGCCTGCGTCACGCCCGTGTTGGCTTCAGAAACCGGGATGAGGGCGTCAAGACCGCGCCCAAGACCGCGTTTAGTCGGCATAATTCCTTACTCTTTGCTCTTTACTCTTTCCTTCCCATCACCTTTCAGTAACTCTTCCGCCAGCGCCTGATAGGCCAGCGCGCCCGACGAGTTCGGCGCATACAGGCAGATTGGCAGGCCGTAGGACGGCGCCTCGGCCAGCCGGACGCTGCGCGGAATGATAGCCTTAAACACCTTTCCGGGGAAATGCTTCTGGACTTCCTTGACGACTTGCTGGGCCAGGCTCGCCCGCCCGTCGTACATCGTCATCACCAGGCCGCGAATGACGAGATGGGGGTTGAGCGCCGAACGCACGCGCGCAATCGTGTTGGTCAGCTGGCTCAAGCCTTCGAGCGCCAGGTATTCACACTGCACGGGGATAACCACGCCGCTCCGGGCTGCCACCAGGCCATTGACGGTGAGCAGCCCTAGCGAAGGGGGGCAGTCAATCAGGATGTAATCGT
Source organism: Anaerolineales bacterium (assembly GCA_034435515.1). Classification (GTDB taxonomy): domain Bacteria; phylum Chloroflexota; class Anaerolineae; order Anaerolineales; family UBA6663; genus DATDRS01. Next base: position 432 of record DAOTXG010000697.1, on the reverse strand, counting down.
AATGGGAGTTGACCTTCTCCAGCGCCTTGCGGAGCTGGTTTTCGCGCGCCAACAGGCTGACCATTTCGACCTCCGCGCCGGCGAGGGCGGGGGCCGAGGGCAGGAGCGCGAATTTGAGCTGCGGGCTGTGGAGGACGTTGTCGCCGGGCGGAACCTCGTGGATAAGCGACTCGTACACCCCGCCGACGACTCTGGTCTTATCCACGCCCACCGACGAAGTCGCGTTGGCCTGGGGGTCGAGGTCAACCAACAGCACCCGCTGGCCCAGCGCCGCGAGATAAGCAGCCAGGTTGACGGCAGTCGTCGTCTTGCCCACGCCGCCTTTTTGGTTGACGAGGGTGTAGATGCGCGTCATGGATATTCTGATTTTACCCTGCTCGGATCCGGCACAATCCCACTTCTTCTACGGTCGGGACTCCCTCTAATCCGGGC
>DAOTXG010000696.1:0-3504 GCA_034435515.1 Anaerolineales bacterium | reverse complement strand
CTTTGCCGAAGCCGACAGCGCCATCCCGTTCGACCTGCTGGCGAACTATCTGGCGGGAGCGCAGATCGCGCTGGTACAATGGTGGCTGGAGAAGCGCCGACCGCACACACCCGAAAACCTGGCGCAGACGTTCCACCGCTTGCAGCGCGCGGCCATCCGTGATGCGCTCGGGCTTAGGGACGGCGAGTAGGCACACTCAACTGCGTCGAAAGACTACAACGAATTTAGGAAATAACGAATTTGCGCCTGACAGCAAATTCGTTCTTTCCCCAATTCGTTGTCGTGCAGCGTTTGCAAGCCTGTGCAGTTACGAATTTGGTGCAATGCCCGGTTGCGGCGAGGGCAGCACGTCACAGGAGGCAATAGGCCTGATCAAAAACACAGAGAAACTGGCGAGAGTGGCCATTGTTTGTGGATTAGTCGGATTCCCGCTGTGCCTGCTCTCTTACTCGTGGGTCCCATTTGCGACAGCCGGGCGCGAGATGGGTTCCTGGGGTTACCTGCCTCTCATTGGAGAAGCCGGCGCATTGCTGGCAGGCATCGCGGGCATTGGACTCAGCAGTGTTGCCCGAAAACGCTCGCCAAAGCAATCGGCGGAGCATCGGTTAGCAGCGCGCGGCCTGGCGATAGGCGTCGTCCTGTTAGTGTTGATTGTCGTTCCGAACATCGTGGGCGTCTTATGGCTGGCCCGCTAGTCCAACGAGCCGGCAGCTTACGTTGGCAGGAGCGAGTTGGTGAGCGTGAGAGTATTGCGCGCCGGATGACAGACGTGATGGAAAACTCACATACCCATGCTTGAAAAACCTGTTCTCCAGGACGAAAAAATCACTGCTTGTTTGCAGGCTGAATATGGGTTGCGCGTCGTCCACATCGCTTTCCTGCCTCTCGGCGCCGATCTGAATACGGCCGTCTATCGCGCCGTCGCAGACGATGAAACGCCGTACTTTGTCAAGTTGAGGCGAGGCGTCTTTGACGAGATTGCCGTGACACTGCCCAGGTTCCTCGGCGACCGGGGCATCGGGCAGATCATCGCCCCCCTGGCAACCAGGACAGGGCAACTCTGGGCAAACCTGGATCCCTTCAAGGTGATTCTTTACCCTTTTGTCGAGGGCCGCAATGCCTACGAGGTTGACTTATCGGATCGCCACTGGGTCGAACTAGGCGTAGCCCTCAAAAGCATTCACGCGGTGGTCGTGCCTGCCGCGCTGACGAGACACATCCAGCAGGAAACCTATGCTCCTCACGGGCGCGAAGTGGTGAAGACGTTCTTGGGGCGCATTGACGACGAGGCGTATGACGACCCCTCTGCAGCAAAACTGGCTGCCTTTTTGAAGACCAGACGTGATGAGATTCTCGATCTCGTCGGGCGGGCTGAGCGGCTCGCACTGGCGCTCCAGGCTCGATCTCCCGAATTTATTGTGTGCCATTCTGATCTCCACGCCGGCAATATCCTCATTGATAGAAACGACGCGCTTTACGTCGTGGATTGGGACAATCCGATCCTGGCGCCCAAAGAGCGTGATCTGATGTTCGTCGGCGGTGGCCTGGGAGGAGACGGGCATACGCCCCAGGAGGAAGAAACGCTGTTCTACCAGGGTTACGGACAAACGCCGCTCGACCCAATCGCGCTGGCGTATTATCGCTACGAGCGGATTATTCAAGATATTGCGGCCTATTGCGAGCAGATATTTTTGACGAATGAGGGCAGTGAAGATCGAGAACAATCGCTTCGTTATTTGGCCTCTAACTTTCTGCCCAACGGGACTATAGAGATAGCCTACAAGTCGGATCGCTCAACGGCTGTTTCAAGGAGATGACCACGAGTGGAGAAAGCCCCATGACAAGCGATGTCCTCCTACGGGATGTGGTTGAAGACGACCTTCCCATATTCTTCGGGCAACAACTGGACCCCCACGCCAATTACATGGCCGCCTTCACGGCCAGCGAGCCAGCCAACCGGGAGGCCTTCACCGCGCACTGGAACAGGATTTTGGCCGACGCGACCATCATCGTCAAGACCATCGTCTTCGACGGACAGGTGGCCGGCCACGTCCTGAGCCATGAAGATTACAGCCAACCTGAAGTCAGCTATTGGCTTGGAAAGGAATACTGGGGCCGGGGCATCGCCACCCGGGCGCTCTCCGACTTTCTGGCGCACGTCAATCAGACGCGCCCCATTTACGCCCGCGCGGCCAAAGACAATATCGGCTCGCTCCGGGTCCTCGAGAAATGCGGGTTCAGGATTATCGGCGACGACAAGGGGTTCGCCAACGCGCGCGGCGAAGAGGTCGAGGAATTTGTCCTGCGACTCAGCGTGGACGCAAGCGAAGAAGCGCAGTGATTGGCGGTCCCCTGCGGCGATCAGGTTTATCGTATGTCGCGATTTATTGCCTTCCTTCGAGCGGTCAACCTGGGCGGTCCCACGATCCTGTTCATCCTGGCAGCGTTAGCGGCATGTGGCCCCAACGATCTCCAACCTCCTACTCTGCCGCCCTTGCGACCTTCGGCCACATTGACGCCGGCGCCCCTGGCCTCGCCGACGCAGAAGCCTTCTGCAACCTTGAGGCCGACATCTCCGGCCTCGCCGACGCCCACTGTCAGGCTGAGTCCCAGCCGTACCCCGCTTCCGACCAATACCCCGACGCCCACCCTGCCTCCCTTCAGCCCGGTTCCCGGCCAAATCGTCTTCACTTCCCAGCAAAACGGGCTTGCGGACCTCTACCTCATCAACAGCGATGGCTCCGGCTTGCAGCGGCTGACGGATAACGGGAACAGCAATCGCGACCCGGCCTGGTCGCCTGACGGCGCGCAACTGGCCTTTACGAGCCTGACAGAGGGTGAGGAGGGGGCCGTCCAGGCGTCGGAGATTTACCTGATGAACGCCGACGGTTCTGACCAGAGGAGTGTGACGGCCGGGTTGCGGGAAAACGGAATTGCAGTCTTTAATCCGGCATGGTCTCCGGATGGCAAGCGGCTGGCCTTCGACGGGCACAGCACCAGACAGCGTGAGGAGGGCTTCAACACTTCCTACGTGTATGTAATGGATACCCACAATTTGGCTATTCGGCAAGTCACGCAAGGGCGCGAGGGCGCGGCGGCGGGCTGCCACCTGCCACACTGGCTCCCCGACAGTTACCGTATTGTCATGTACTGCCATGGCCTCATGGCGGGGGGACTTGACCTCCTGGACACACGCGATGGCCGCCAGGCTAGTTTGAACGACACGCCGGGCGCGTTTCCATTTGCGATCTCGCATGAGGGCAAGGTCGTCGCCTTCGCGGCCGGCGGCGCAGTGGAGCTGCTAAATATTGACGGTTCATCGCACTGGCTCCCCATCTCCCTGCCGGCGCCTATCGGGTCGTTCAACTCGATCCTGGGATTTGCCTGGTCGCCCGTTCGTGACGACCAGATGGCGGCTGTGGCGGAAATAGGTCTCTACCTGATCCACGTCACGCCCGATGAATGGGCGTTGCAGGAAATCATCGGCGGGATGCAGTTAGAGGG
>DAOTXG010000695.1:0-4079 GCA_034435515.1 Anaerolineales bacterium | reverse complement strand
TTCATCTTCCCTGGCCTGGAGGATTTTGGCATCACGCCTGTGCAGGCGCTCGCCGCGGGGCGACCGGTAATCGCCTTCGCGGGCGGCGGCGCGCTGGACATCGTGCAGGACGGCGTCAACGGCGTGTTGTTTCACGAGCAAACCGCCGAGGTGTTGAGCGCCGCCCTCCAGCGCCTCACGACGATGCGTTTTGACCCGGAAGTGATCCGGCGCTCGGCGGAAAAATTCGATGCCGGCGTGTTCAAAGAGAAGTTAATGGCGTTCGTCAGAGACAAGAGCCGCTGACCAGTGTGTGCACGTGGGAGCGGTTTATAACCGCGACCCTCGCGGTCGAAGATCCCCGTAAGGGGGCTATAAGCCGCTCCCACGCCAATCCCCTGACAACCTTTGAGTGCACACCTGACCAGCGGCGACGGAGCGAGACATGGAACTGCGCCAATACTGGAAAATTGCCCTCCGCTGGTGGTGGCTCATTCTGCTCCCGCCGCTCGTCGTCGGCGTGTATGGCCTGGTCGTCTATCGTACGCCGCAGGGCGCGTTCACCACCGCGCTGCGCTTCACCGCCGGGCAGTCGGAGGTCCTCACCGCCAGCCCGAACTACGATCCCAACTACTACCGCTGGCTGACGTCGGAATACATTGTCTCGGGACTGAAAGACTGGGCGCGGACGGGCGCGTTCGCCGAAGCCGTAAGCGCGGAACTGGCGGCGCGGGGCGTGGACATCCCTGCCGGCCCGGTCAACGGCGCCATCGCCAGCGACAACGCGCGGAGCGTGCTTGTCATTTACCTGACCTGGCCTGAGCCTCAACAACTCAGAGCGATGGCCGACGCCGTGACGAAGGTCTTGCAGGATCAGAATGGAACGGTGTTTCCCCAGTTAGGCGGGCAACCCGCGCAGATCGTGCCGCTTGACCAGCCGGGAATCGCCCCCGTCCCGCCCTCCCTCCGCGCCCGCCTGGACCTGCCGCTCAAGGTCGGGCTGGGGTGGCTCGTCGGCCTGGCCCTCGCCCTCGCGGCTCACTATCTCGACCCATTTGTCCGGGAGAAAGAAGAATTGGAGGGGATGGGGCTGCGGGTAGTCGCGGAGATTCCCCGAAGAAAGAAATAGGCAGTCAGAAGTGGTATGCGCTCCTCTAACCAGGGCTTTTCCATTTTCCCTTGACAGAAAACGCTTCATGTGGCGTGGGAGCGGATACGCTTCGCGTCCGCGATAGGCCGCTGGACTTGCCATCAGGATCGCGGTTACAAACCGCTCCCACGACTTTGGAAAAGCCCTGCTCCTCTAACCTCCAACATCTGACCTCCAGCCTCCAACATGGTAGAATCGCCCCGTTTTGGAGAACCCAGTATGTCGCTTACCGAGTATTTCCGCATCCTGCGCCGCCGGGGATGGATTCTGGCGCTCATGGCCGTGCTCACCGCCGCCAGCGCTTTCGTCTTCAGCGCGGTGCAGACGCCCATTTATAAATCCACTGTCAACGTGCTGGTCCAGCCCGTGCGCCCGGATCTCGGCCTGACGACGAGCGCCAAGAACCTGCTGCGCTCCTACGTCGCGTGGATGAGCACGCGCACCAACGCCGGGAAGGTGATTGACGAATTGCAGTTGGATCGCACCCCCGAGTCGCTCCTGGGCGACGTGACTATCGCCTCGGATGACTCACGCTTCGTGATCCAGATTGACGTGGAGAACGAGAACGGCGACCTGGCGAACGACATCGCGCAAAAGTGGGCCGACCTGTTCGTGCAGTGGCGCAACGACCAGAACGCCATTGCCCGCCGGGAAGATCGCGTGGAAGTCTTCGTGCTCGACCCACCGCGCTACGACCTCGACCGCCCCCAGAGAACGGTGAATACCCTGGCCGGCGCGATCCTCGGCGTCCTGCTGGGCGGCGTGGTCATCTTCGCGCTGGAGTACGTCGAGTCGAGCGTCATCCGCTCGCCGCAGGACGTGGAGCGCGTGCTGGCGCTTTCGGTGCTCGGCGCGATTCCCGCCGTGAAAGGCAGCCGCCATGCCTAGCGACAAACTTGTGACCCTCGGCGATCCGCGCTCGCCGGCCGCCGAGGCCTTCCGCACGCTCCGCACCAACCTTATCTTCTCCAGTCTTGATCGGCCCATCACGACTTTGCTGGTCACCTCGGCCGCGCCGGACGAGGGCAAGAGCGTGGCGCTGGCGAACCTGGCGGTGACGATGGCCCAGGGCGGGCGCAAGACGCTGCTGGTAGATTGCGACCTGCGCCGCCCGCGCCAGCACGAGCTCTTCGGGGTCCCCGATAGGCCCGGACTGACGACGATGATCCTGGATAACGTGGACGAGCCGCCCCTCGCCGCCACCGGCGTCGAGAACCTCGCGCTCCTCCCCGCCGGGCCGCTCCCGCCCAACCCGGCCGACCTGTTGAGTTCGCGCCGGATGGAATTACTAATTACTAATCTCAAATCCCGCGCCGACATCGTCCTCTTCGACGCGCCGCCGGTTATTTCCGTCACCGACGCCGCCCTGCTGGCCTCCAAACTCGACGGCGTGCTGCTCGTGGTGAGCGCGGGACAAACCAAACGCGAGCACGCCCAGCGCGCGAAGGAACTGCTGGAAAAGATCAACGTCCGCCTCGTCGGTGCGGTGTTGACGAACGCGGCGGTGGATACCAGTCTGAGCGCTTATTAGAAGCAAATTACGTTTTACGCAATACGTTTTACGTCCCTAAGGGAGTAAAACGTAAATCGTAAAACGTAAACGGAGTAAAGTCCTCGTGAAAGGTCTCATCCTCTCCGGCGGCAAGGGCACGCGCCTGTACCCCCTCACCTACACCCGCGCCAAGCAGCTCATCCCGGTCGCCAACGAGCCAGTGCTGTTTCGCGGCATCCGCGCCATCCGCGACGCCGGCATTAACGACATCGGCATCGTGGTCGGCGACACCGCGCCTGAGATCATGGAGGCCGTGAACGGCGGCGAGCGCTGGGGCGTGAACATCACCTACATCCACCAGAGCGCGCCGGCCGGGCTGGCCCACGCCGTCAAAGAGTCGCTCGACTTTCTGGGCGACGACCGTTTCGTGATGTTCCTCGGCGACAACGTGATCCAGGGCGGCATCAGTCCGCTCATCCGCCAGTTCGCCGACAGCCATTGGAACAGCCAGATCGTCCTGACCGCCGTCGAGAACCCGCAGCAGTTCGGCGTGGCCGAACTGAACGGCGCCGGCTCGATCAAGCGGCTGGTCGAGAAGCCCAAGCACCCGCCTTCCAATCTGGCGCTCGTCGGCATCTATATGTTCGACCATCACATCCGCGAGGCCGTGCACGCCATCCGGCCCTCGTTCCGCAACGAACTGGAGATCACCGACGCCATCCAGTGGCTGATTGACCAGGGCCACGCCGTGCATCCCTACATCCACACCGGCTGGTGGATTGACACCGGCAAGCCACTGGACATGCTGGCCGCCAACGGCTACGTGCTGGAGGAGCTCGCACCGCGCATCGAGGGGACGGTGGACGCCAAATCCAAAGTGGACTCGCGCGTGACGGTGGAGAAGGGCGCGGTGGTCGAGAACAGCGTGATCCGCGGCCCGACGATCATCGGCGAAGAGACGGTGATCCGCGATGCGTATATCGGGCCGTTCACCAGCATTTATCACCATTGCCTGATCGAGAACAGCGAGGTCGAGCACTGCATTGTGCTCGAGCATTCGCAGATCACGCACGTGCCGGCGCGGATTCAGGACTCCCTCCTGGGGCGCAACGTCCGCCTGGGCCGCTCAGCGCTCAAGCCCAGCGCGCTGAAGATGAACCTGGGCGACTATTCGCAGGTGGATATTCTCTGAGATGGTGTTTACCCTTCGACCGGCCGCCGAGGCCGACCGCCCCTGGCTGCGCCAGTTCATGCGCGACCACTGGGGCGGGGAGTTGATGATCAGCGTGGGGCGGCAGCATTACCCGGCCGAGAACCCGGCCTTTCTCGCCGAGCGCGAGGGGCGCACCGTCGGCGTGATCACTTACGAGTTCCTCCGCGACGAGTGCGAAGTCACCAGCCTCAACTCGCTTCAGCCAGGCGGCGGGGTCGGCGCGGCGCTGCTGAAGCGGGTGATCG
>DAOTXG010000694.1:0-3382 GCA_034435515.1 Anaerolineales bacterium | reverse complement strand
CGTTCATCGCCCGTCAGCCGCTCCGCGCCTTCAGAGTCGTCGGGCTTGCGCCGATAGCAGTGGTGAGCCTCGTCGTTGAGGACGACGATGTTCTTCTTGTTCCCCAGTTCCCGGCAGACGCGGCGCGCCATCTGGTCGGGCGTTTCGGTGAAGGGAGAATAACGACTAAAGTCGTTACTACGGTCGTTACTACGAGTGAGGATTTCTTTGGTGAGTTTGCCCGCCGCGACCCGCTCGCGCAGCAGGAAGGCGTGGAAGTTGGTGATGACGAATTTGGCCTTGCCTAATTCGGCCAGCAGGTCCGGCGGCGCGATGTCCAGCGCGCGGTAGTAGTTGTTCGGGTCGTTGGGCAGCAGCACCCGCAGCCGGTCGCGGATGGTGATGCCGGGCGTGACGATGAGGAAGGCGTCGGAGAAGCGGGCGTCCTGCGGGTTGGCGAGTTTGTTGAGCGCGTGCCAGGCGATGAGCATCGCCATGACCACCGTCTTGCCGCTCCCAGTCGCCATCTTCAAGGCGATGCGGAAGAGCAATGGGTTGGCCCCGGCGTTGGCCCGGCGCAGCTCGTTTTCGATCCAGGCGTCGCCATACTTGCCCGCCACCTCCGTCAGGTAGATGGCCGTCTCCAGCGCCTCGATCTGGCAGAAGAAGAGTTTGCGCTCACGGTCGGGGCGCTGCCAGTATTCCAGCAGGCGGGCCGTCGTGCGGGTGACGGCGCTGGTGTACACGCCGCGCCGCCACAATGCCACGCGCTCGCGCACCTGGTTGATGAAATCATTGGTCTTGACCCGATCCGCTGTCCACTCGGTCTCGAAGGCGAGTTGCTTCGGGTTCTTCTTCTTGGGGCGGGGAATGGGGACGAAGTAGGAACTGACCCGGCGGGCCGCGGCGATCTCGTCGGTGATGCCTTCGTCCGAGAACTTGAAATGCCGCGTCGGCTCGGCAAACGGCGAATTGAGGATGGGGTTTTCGATGACGACTTGTTTCATATAACTCTCGCTACCGCAGGAGCAACAGCGTGGATAGCGGAATGCTCACCAGGCGAGGATCGTCCGTGGCCGGTTCGTCGCCAGCGGTGACGACAACGCCGAAAGGCGCGTTGTAAACCGACTTCTCAATAAAGCTCCGCACCCCGCGCGTGTCTTCCCAGGTCTCCTTCGAGCGGTATTTTACTTGTTCAACTGAACCAGTGCCGTTTTTGCCACGAATTACGCGAATTTGCGCGAATACTTCGTGTAATTCGTGGCAAAAGATAAGGCGCTGGTCCAGGTCCGAGTCTATTATTTTTGCAGCGTGCGGAGGTGCGCGATGATGTCGGCCAGGTCCTGGTCGGTGAGCGCCGGGTTGCCGCCCCTGGGCGGCATATCCACGCCCGTGGTGTTGGCCGGATCGCTCGCCGGGCGGCCGGTCTTGACAAAGGTTAACAGTTCGTCGTCGGATTTGCTTTTGACGAACTCGCTGGTCGTCAGGTCCTTGCCCAGCCCGGCGACGCCTTTGGCGTCCGGGCCGTGACAGGCGGAACAGGTGCCGACGAATTTCTGCGCGCCCTGAGCCGCATCGCCTTTGGGCCCGGCCGGCGCTGGCGCGCCGCCCCCGCCGCCACAAGCGGCCAGGAGCAAAGCGCCGACGGCGAGCATCAGCAGGATGGAACCAGGTGAAACTTTCATTGTGGTTGTCTCCTTGAGTCGAGATTGGGTTGAGCGCCGTGCGCCGTCAGGTGGACGGCGACGCGCAGTTCATCAAAATTGAGCACCTGGGCCTGATCGCGGTCGCGGGCGAAGGCCTCGGCCGCCGACCTCTGCTCGAAGGCGGCGATCCCGTGGCCCATGGGCGAGGCGATCTGCGGCGACAGCACGTAGAACGCGGTCTCGGCGCGTATCCAGGCTTCGGAAGGATAGTCGTGCACGAACCAGGCTTTCACCTGTTCCTCGGGATGTTCCATGTGATAGACGAGCATCTCGCCGGCGTCGTCAAATTTGTGCGCCTGGCCGTCGAGCGTGATCGTCGCCGCCGCATATTTCGCCTCGCCGATAATCATACCGCATTCGTCGCACACGTCCTGCCCGTAGAGGATTTCGGGCGGGCGCGGCCCGGCGTCGGGCGAGGCGCAGGCGGAGAGGAGGAAGGTGAGAAGTAAAACGTAAGGAGTAAAACGTAAGGAGTAATGGGTAATGGGTAATGGGTGATTCATAGATCGCCGCGCCGGTTGAAGATGGCGAAGGCCGCGCCGAAGGAAGCGACGCTCCACGCGGCGAGGAGCCCCAGGAGCAGCCACGACAAGCCCCCGCCGAAGTGGTAGAGAGCATACTGGCCGGCGACGCCGAGCGTGTCGAGCGTGGCGCGCAGGCTGTAGATCGCGCCCAGTTTGAAGACTTGCAGCGGATTGACGAGCACCGTCCCCAGCAGCGCCGCCGGGGTGGGGCGCAAGGCCAGCGTCACGCCGACCAGCCCCAGGTCGCCGAGGAACACCAGCGCCAGCCAGACGAGGAGCGCGGCGCCGGACGCCGTCGCGCTCTTGCGCGTCAGCGCGCTGACGAGGAAGCCCAGCCCCAGCGAGACCAGGGCCAGCAGCAAGGTATAGCCGGCCAGGCTCAGGTAGATGAGCGCGTCGCCGCCGCCCGTGGAGACGAGGCCAAACCCGGCGAGGCCGAAGCCCAACGCCAGCGCGGCAATCAGCGCCAGCCCGGCCCCCAGCGCCTTTCCGAAAAACACCTCGGCGCGATTGACCGGCTGGGCCAGGAGGTATAACAGCGTGCCGCGCTCACAGTCGCCGGCCAGCGAACCGGCGCCCACGCTCAAACCCATGAGCGGGACAAACAGCAAGAGCACGTTGATCAGGCTGGCGGCGGTGCGCCCGAAGCCTCCCAACCCGGCGTAGCCGGCCGAGGCCATCCCGGCCTGGGAGAGCGCGAAGGCCAGCCCGGCAAAGCCGAGGGCGTAAAACCACAGCCACTTGTTGCGCAAGGCTTCGCGCAGTTCGCGCTGGGCGATGGCCCAGAGAAGAGGAACTTCCATAATCTCACTTTCTTTCCACTTCAAAATTCTCCACCGTGATCCCGCGCTGCTGAAGCGTCTGCAGGGCCTGCATCTTTTCGTCGGAGCGCACCCGCACGACGACTGTGCCGCGCCCGTTGAGATGCGCCGACAGCCCCGCGCCCGTCAGACAGTCGAGCGCGTCGGGGCGTTGGGCCTCCGGCACCCACAGCGTCAGTTCAATCTCAGGCATCAGTTTAGCCAACAGGTCAATCGGGGTCAACTGATCCACCAGGCGGCCTTGTTCCAGGACGAGGACACGGTTGGCGAGCGCCTCGACTTCTTCGAGGCGGTGCGAGGCGAAGATGATCGTCTTGCCTTCGTCCCGGCGCAGAGAGGCCAGCAGGGCCAG
>DAOTXG010000693.1:0-1513 GCA_034435515.1 Anaerolineales bacterium | reverse complement strand
AACGGCTCCAATTCGCCGGTCAGGATGTAATGCTCGGTGAGCAGTTCGACGTGATAGTGGTGGACAGGGGGGATGTTGCTGAACATGGTGGTAGATTATAGGCGGAGTGGTCAGGGAGGCAAACGACGCGCCTCTTTGTCCAGGGCTTTTCCAAAATCGTAGGAGCGGCTTGCAGCCGCGACCTGACCGGGCCTCACAGGCCGCTATCGCGGATACAATCCGCTCCTACGGTACCAAACGCGGTTGAGTTGCAAGGTCGCAGCAAAAGCCCTGCTCATGATTTGCCTTGCAAAGTCTCCACCGCCTGCACAATCCCCCCGGCCCCTGGCCCGACGAGCAGATGATGCAGCCGCGCCCGCGCGATAAGTTTATCAATCGCCGCCAGGTTGCGCCGCCAGACCGCGGCCGTGTCGAAATACAGGCTGCTCTGCATGACGGCCTCCATGACCTCGGCGCGGCTGGCGGGTCTCCATTGAGTCCCGTGACCCTCTCTCCGCTCTAGCAGGCAAAGATCAACCGCCGTGGATTGAACGGCGGATGAATAGACCAGCGCCGGGTCGAGGCGACGCAAGTCCAGCGTGTGCTTGGTCTCACCCCGGATTGGCTCAGGAGTGAGGAGCGGCTTCAGGCGGGGAAATTCAGCGAGCACGTCCCCGCGCAGCTTGACGCGCCCCACCGGAAAGCCCAGCAATTGAATCCCGTCTGGGCCGGGCGACACGTAAACCATACTGTCGGACATCAAGGCATAACCCGCCAGCGCCAGTCGCAGGGCCGTGGTAGACTTGCCGGCATTGTGCGGGGCCATGAGCAGAAGCGCACGCGCATCGCGCACCAGGCAGGTGGCGTGCAGCAGGCCGAGGCCGCCGGCGATGAACAGGTTGGTCAAGATGGTGTTCAGCAGGCAGCGGCTCACCAGCTCGGGCTGTCCGGCGAGTTCCGGTGTCAACACCGCCAGCGCCCGGCCAACCCGCAAGTCAATCTGGCAGTGTCCCCACGCGCCCAACTGCATCGCCAACCAGTCGCCGTCGCCCGCATATTGAATGTAGCGCATCAAATCGTCGGGCGCGGGGCCGGGCGGGACGGGCGCGGGTTGAACGATCAATTGAATGACAAAGGGCGCGTCGTCTGTCGGGGAGGCGACCGAATACTGCGGGATGGAATAATCCGCTGAGGCCAGCCCCTCCGTCTGGTTGCTCGCCAGGCGCACGCGGCGGCCAAACACCCGAAACTCGCGCTCGAAGCGGGGCCAGTTCTTGCGCCGGTTCCAGAAGTCTTCGAGCCGGTCCTGATGCCGCGCGTACAGGTCGTCCAGGTCGGCGCTCACCGTTTCAACATCCCACGCCCGTAATCCCGCACCCGCTCGGCGATGTGGCGCGGATAGAGCAAGGGGCCGAGCCAGCGGTGGCGCAGGCGGTATTTCGCCGCCAACTGGCCGAGGGGCGGGAAAGCAGCGAAGCGAACGATGCCCAACTGTTCGGCCAACGAATTGGCTGCCAGAAAGGTGAGCCGATAA
>DAOTXG010000692.1:0-10739 GCA_034435515.1 Anaerolineales bacterium | reverse complement strand
TGTCGCCCACCCAATTGGAACTGGTCGCCGCCATTTGCCAGGAGCGCCGCTGCAAAGCCGGAGATATCCTCTTTGAAGAAAACGCCGCCAGCGACGAACTGTACATCATCGCCCAGGGCGAGGTGGATATTCAGGTGGATCCGGCGCTGGTTGGCGAGGGGACGGCGGAGACGCCCGGGCCGGTGACGATTGCGACGCTGCGCCGGGGGCAGTCGTTCGGCGAGGTGGCGCTGGTGGATCAGGGCCTGCGCTCGGCCTCGGCCCGCTGCGCGGCGAACAACACGCTCCTGCTCATACTCCCGCGCGACAAGCTCATCTCCTTGTGCGACACCTATCCGCAGCTCGGCTACCGGCTGATGCGGAATCTCGCCGCCGACCTGGCGCTCAAAATCCGCTCCACCGACCTGCGCATCCGCGAAGAATTGCTGTACGGCGGTCGCAGGAGGTGACGAGTGACAGGTGACACGTGACGTGAACGACGGCCTCATCCTGTCACTCGTCACACGTCACCCGCCACTCTCCCTATGAACGCCGAGATAATTTCTATCGGCGCCGAGCTGCTGCTCGGCGAGATCGTGGACACCAATTCGGCCCACATCGCGCGCGCGCTGCGTGAGGTCGGGCTGGGCGTATGGTGGATTTCGAGCGTGGGCGACGACGAGGCGCGCATCGCCGAACTGGTCGCGCAGGCGCTGCGCCGCTCGACGGTGGTGATCACGAGCGGCGGCCTCGGTCCGACGGTGGACGACCCGACCCGCCAGGCGATTGCACGCGCCGTCGGACGGCCCCTCGAATATCACCCGGAACTTTGGACGCAAATTGAAGCCCGTTTCGCGCGTTTTGGCCGCAAACCCACCGAAAACAACAGGCAGCAGGCCTACGCACCCCGGGGCGCCATCCCGCTCGAAAACCCGGTCGGCACCGCGCCCTGCTTCATCGTCGAAACCGGGACGAGCGTCGTCATTGCTCTGCCCGGCGTGCCGCGTGAGATGGAATACATGCTCGCCCACGTCGTCCTCCCCTATCTGCGCGAGAAGTTTAAACTCTCCGGCGTCATCAAAGCCAAAATTCTGCGCACGGTCGGCATGGGCGAGAGCCTGGTGGACGAGAAAGTTGGCGATCTGGAGAAGTTGAGCAATCCGCGCGTGGGGCTGGCGGCGCACGCCGGCCAGATCGACATCCGCATCACGGCCCAAGCGGAGAGCGAGGCCGAAGCCGACGCGATGATCGCGGAGGTCGAAGCCACGATCCGCGCGCGGCTGGGGGATTTCATCTACGGCGAGGGGAGTGAAACGGTCGAGGCCGTGGTAGGCCGGATGCTCGCCGGGCGTGGGCTGACCGTGGCCGCCGCCGAGTTCGGAACCGGGGGGCAGTTGGCGGGGCGATTGGCGGTCATCCCACAAGCCGCGCAAGTATTTCGCGGCGGGTCAGTGAACGGGTCGGCCGCCGGGATTCAGGCCGCCGCCGAGGCCGCGCGCGTCCGCCAGGAACGCCAGGCGGACTGGGGCCTGTGCGTCCACCTGAATGCACAGCCGGAGTCCCTGCAAATCGATATCGCACTAACCGATGGCCAGACGAGCGAAGCGCGCTCGTTGGGCTATGGCGGCCCGCCGGCGCTGCTGCCTCTCTGGGCCAGCACGGCGGCGCTCAACCTCTTACGACTCGAGCTGTTGAAGCGGGACGGGTAACTGCCCAAGCCAAGCGGTAGGGAACGCTGATTTCGCTGAAAAAACGCTGATGACGCTGATTTTCTTTCTTGAATCATCAGCGATGATCAGCCTGATCAGCGCAGTCAGCGTTCAAAAGAACGCCGGGCTGAGCAGTTACTGGGACAGAAGCTAACTGATCCAATCTAAAAACCGATACCAGGCTCCGGCGAACGGCAGGAACCACGGCGCGCCATTGTATAGGCCGAGCGGCGCCCCGCGGAACGGCACGGCGGCAAACGGGTTGTCGTATGGCTCGCCGCAGACCATTGCGGCCAACTGCGTCCCCAGATAGGTTGCCATCGCTACGCCGTGCCCGGCATAGCCTAGCGCGTAGTGCACGCCGTCCATCTTTCCCGCGTGCGGCATCATGTCGAAGGCAAAGTCGAGCGTCCCGCCCCACACGTATTCCACCTTCACGTCGCGCAGCTGCGGATAGACGCTCAGCATCCCGCGCCGCAAGATTTCTGCGCTCTCGCGCACGGTGTTCGGAGTCTCGGGGAAGAACGCCGCGCGCCCGCCGAACAACATCCGGTTATCGGGCGTGAGCCGGAAGTAGTAGAGAAAATTCTTCGAGTCGAAGATCATCCGGTTGCGCGGGCTGACCTCGCGCGCCACGGCCTCGGCGAGCGGCTCGGTGACGATGATATACGACCCGATGGGGATGATCTTTTTCTGCAAGGCCGGTGTGGCCCGGCCTGTGTAGCCGCTCGTCCCAACGACGACCTCGCGGGCGCGCAGTTCCCCGCGCGTGGTGCGCAATTTGAAGGCGCTGCCGTCGCGTTCCAGGCGCTCCACCCGCGCCCGCTCGTACAGCCCGGCCCCGGCCTTTTGCGCCGCCCGCGCCAGCCCGGCCACGTATCGCGCCGGGTTCAGGCCGGCGCTGACCTCGTCCACAAAACCGCCGTAATAAGCGTCGGAGCCGATCTCGGTTCGCAATTCGCTCTTCGGCACCAGGCGGGGGGTGTGATTGAACTCGCGTGCAATCATCTCTGCGGCCCGGGCGAAGTGCTCATAGTGCGCGGGCTTGTACGCCACCTCCAGGTGGCCGGAACGCGAGAAATCACACTCGATGCCTTCTTCCCTGACAATCTGCTCCACGCAATCAATCGAGGCCAGGCTGGCGGCGAACATCTTGCGGGCCGCCTCCCGTCCATACCGCGCCATGACCTTGCTCACGCCCACCTTCAGCCCGGTCAGCGCCATGCCGCCATTGCGCGAACTCGCCCCCCATCCGATGGTCTCAGCCTCCAGCACCGCGACCCGCGCGCCTCGTTGGGCCAGGCCGCGCGCCGCCGAGAGGCCGGTAAACCCGCTGCCAATCACCGCCACGTCCACCTGCTCCGGCAGCGGGCGCGCGCCGTTGGTCATCGGCATAGTCACTGTGTCGAGCCAGAAGGTCTTTTCTTTGAGCGCCATCCGTCATCATCCTTTTCAGAGTTTGGGTCAAGTGTAATTGAAACTGATGGGCTGGCAAGTAGAGACGTTCCGGGGGCAAGTCCCCATTACTTGGCTTAAACCCCAAGCGGGTCTACACTTGGAGCATCGTCCGACCGAGGCCGCGCCCGATCCGGCGGCGGCTTAGTTCAACTCAGGATTATGCGGCGGCGGCGGCCAGCCGGAGCCTGGGACCATCACCGAGACGCCGCGCCGCATCAATCCTTAATCGTTTCGTTGGCGGCTTCCAGTTTCGGGCCTGAGGTTTCGCCAAATACAGGATGTGCGTAACCGTGCTACACGACACTGACTTTGCAAAACTGGTTACTGAGCTTTATACGCTACTTGGGCATCAAGTAGAGCGCGTGGTCACTCGCGGGGATTCAAAGTTTGACTTATTTATCAAGTCCCAAGATGGCGAAGAATGGATTGCGCGATGTCAAGAACAAGGCGAAGTAAGCGTTAGCGATCTCCGGGACCTTTTTCAGGTACTTCAGGTCGAAAAGGCGAAGCAAGCGGCAATCATAACGACCGGAATTTTCTCTTTTGAGGCCCAGCAACTAGCCAAAGGTAAACCAATTCATCTATTAGACGGTCATCAGTTTCAGACTTACTTGAGCCGCGCGCGTGAACTTGCGCAGAAAAGCCATCAGGTTCAGCCAGTGTCAATAACACCGGAAAGGGCTGAGCCAACAAAGAAATGTCCTTATTGCGCCGAAACTATCAAGGCAGAAGCGATTGTCTGTCGGTTTTGTGGGCGCAATTTAGTGGCTTCTCCGCCAGCACAATCTCTTCCGCAACCTCAGATTATTGAAGTGCAGCCAGTAAATCCTCTACCCGCTCAAAGGGCTTCGCCAAAACCAAAACGAAGTGGCTGTGTGGGGTGTGCTGGTTGGGTGACGGGCATAGCGGTCTTAGGGATGTTAGCAATAGCGGCATGGGCTTTTATAGTGGCGATTCCCGGCTTTTTCATGTCGCCGCCTCCTGCACCACCAACAATAACACCTGGTGGCCCCACTTTTACACCGCCCCCACCTACACGAACACCACTCCCCCCAACTGCAACCTTAAGCCCAGAAGCCAGAAAAGCACGCTGGGGAACAGTGGATATTCGAGAGTTGGTAAAGAATCCTGACAGGTACATCGGTTCTGAACTCCACTATAAGGGAGAGGTCTTTAATATCCAGGAAGACGGCAGTGGTGCAGCAATGCAGGTATGGGTACAGATTCCCGGCGGTAGTGAATTTGACCGAGAAGCCGTCATGGTATATTGGCAGGGCAGAACAACAAACATCTATGAAGGCACTACCATAGAGTTTTGGGGATATGGTATGGGTTCTGTTGAAGGCACTAATGCTTTTGGTGCAGCCGTAGTGCAGCCTCTGATTTCAGCGGAGTACATTACTTACTTTCGATGAGAGGACGGCGGCTTCTGCATATATTTACGGCGCATCGTTCATCTACAGACTTGATGCTATAGAAAGGTACTGTGATGCCAAAAATGAAGGAGTGGCTGTCTAACCTCATAAATGGTGTGGTACAAAATGTCATTGCGAACGTCGTCTTGATTGTTGCCATCCCAGTCATAGGGTTGATATACGCTTTTTCGACTGGCAACCCACAGATTGCTCTACTTGTGGTGCTAATTGTGCTAACCGCAATCAATTCACTTATTGGTATTGGTCTGCTTCGACAACAAAGAACCGCGGCCCAGATGCTAAAGGAACTCTCAGGTCTAAAGCGATAGTTGCCTGCCGTTGATGAAGATAAAGACCCGCTGGCTCGACAGGCAGACGAAGAGTTTGAGATAACCGACAAGCGTTTTGAAGAGTCGTCTTCTCCACAAAAACTCGTCATACGATTTACCAATCGCGGGAATAACATCATTCGAGTCGAAAAGGTGAAATATTCCGACACTAGCCTCGGATTGCATGAATCGGCCATCCTTCCATCCTACAGAAAGGAAAGCCGAGGTTATTACGCCATTCCCTTTGACGCTAGTAAAGCCGAGGTCGCGCCTGGTCAGGATTTTCTAGCTGAAATCTGCCTTGCACAGACTTGGAAACGGGAAGACATTCATCGGATGACAGGCAAATGGGGCTATCTGCGATTGGACATCCTGTACATGGGTAAATCAGTTGAAGTATTCAACGCGATATGATGTCCATCAAAGCGGAATAATCGGCGGCGACGCCGCCGAACAAGCGCATCCTAAGAAACCCTCTTGGTTGTAGATTGAGGCAATTTTCGCGGAGATTCGTGAGGAGGCGAAAACCAGGTGGAGAAAGCGGTTGGGCGCGAGATACACAAAATCGTCGGCTCAATGCGATCAGCACTTCGCCGCTCGACACCTGACCTTAGTTGTGGCACACGTTCCAGCCCATTCCCAAAGAGGATCGTAGCGTCCTAAACGGGGTCGGCAACGCGTAACCGCGTGTCGCCACCAGTGTTGAAATCACGCGTGAACGGGGACCAGATTGCAGCCCGGGCTCAACGTGCGGCACCAGTCGGTGTTACGGTCTTAGTTCTGGAACGTGGCATCACGATTATACTATGTCGGGACGATATGCTGGGAAGAGGCACTCAGGTTTCTTTGGTGAGGGAATGCCGCGCGAAGCGTGGCAGGGGGGATTGCACCCGACTCGCGCTTCGCGCTCCGCTTCGCTGCGCGCTTGCGCGAGCGGGTGATGCGCACCGTTGGGCCGCCAAAGCGTATTTCCGATACGAGACCATCTTCAATGCCACAGACTATCGCCAAAACCGCGAAGGGTCCTATTGAATATCGTTTTGAAGGTAGTGGTCCTACCATTGTTGTTTTGAATGGTGGGCATTGCAGCCGAGCGACTCGTCTTTCTCATGAGAAATTGACTGAGCATGGTTTCTCTGTTCTAACTCCATCTCGCCCTGGGTATGATAGTACACCCTCTGAGGTAGGCAAAAGCGCACAAGCAGGAGCCGACGCTCTCGTTACTCTCCTTGATACGTTGCAAATATCATCAGTCGATGTGATAGGCATTTCTGCGGCAGGTCCAACTGCCTTGGCATTCGTGGAAAAATATCCGATTCGGGTGCGTAAACTTATTTTGGAGTCTGCGGTAGCAACCGATTGGGATGAGCAAACAAAAAGGCGCTCACGCATTGGATTTGGAGGCGCTGCAAAGGTCACTTGGGCCGTCATGCACATCATGTTGAAACTATTCCCAACGGTCATCATCAAGGCCCTCATGCATGATTTAACAGTGCTCGATGTCAACAGGGTAATCAAAAGGATGAGCCAAGACGACTTAGCCTTTGTCAAACGCATGCTTCAAACTTCCCAAGCGAGTACAGGGTTCTTGAACGATATTGAACACAAGGTAGATAATCTCGCTACAATTACCAAGCCGGTATTAGTCATGTATTCACCCAATGATGGAACCGTGTCACCCAAGAATGCTCAACGTCTTGCGAGTGAAATTGCGACTTGTGAACTATATGAAGTGCCATCTGATACTCATCTGATCTGGATTGGCAAGTCGGCGAATGATGTCTGGCAAAAACGGTTATCGTTTCTCAGGCCATAATATCGCTATGTGTGTTTAGCATCAGCAGGCGGCCCAACACGGGTTGCAGGCGACGGGGTTGGGCTCGGCTAGTTTGAGTGAGTCATTACTTTACCGCCCCGCGCCTGAACCCAACCGTTAGCCCGCTTCTACACAGCGTGCGCTGGTAAGCACATCGGAGTACGGAGGTATGCCTATGGCCTGACAATCTTCATCACTATCCCACCCCATTGACCCGTATCCACATTCAACTAGCCAATTGGAGGCATACCATGTATAAGATCGAATCGAGCATGTTCATCAACCGTCCCCAACAGGAAGTCTTCGACTACGTGACCAACCCAGCCAACAATGCTAAGTGGCAAAGCGGTACCGAGTCCGCGGAATGGACATCCGCTGGCCCCCCTGGTGTCGGTTCAACCCTTAAGGTAGTGACCAGCTTGCTGGGGCGCAAAATAGAAGCGGTAGTCGAGATTACGGGCTGGGACCCACCCAACCTGGTAAGCATCAAATCAGTCAGCGGGCCGATTCCGTTCGAAAGCACGCAAAGATTTGCAGCACAGGGAGACGGAACGCTACTGACCCAAAATGCTCAGGCTGAAATTGGCGGCTTTTTCAAGCTGGCGGAGGGGCTGGTCGGCAAGCAGCTTGAGAAGCAATTCGAAGCCAATAACGCTGCCCTGAAATTGCTGCTAGAAGCAGGCTAGGTGCAAACAGCCCGCACTGTGTCAGCGTCCCTTCGAGAGACAAGCTTGGTCCCTGATCTGAGAGCGGGCTAACCCGCGCGTCCAGCCGACCCGCCTCCGCTGCGCTCCGGCGGGCGGCTGATGCACACCGTTAGGCGGCTTGAAAGGAGTTCGAAGTTGCAAAGGAAAAAAGCAGTCACCATGTCGTCGTTGCTAGTGATAGGCATCATTTTGGTTGCATGTGGCCCTTCTGAAGCGGAACGCAATGCACAAGTGACTGCGATTGCGGCCTCCATCTTCGCAACGCAAACGGCCCAAGCTCCTGCCCCTACATCAACACCGACAATTCCGCCTGCCGCCACGCCGACCCTTTCCCCCTTATCCTTGCCAACGGTCGCCCCGGACTGCCCTACAGCAACGGCTGGCACACTTCTCTTGAAGGACGAAGACGGTGGCTACTGCCTCTTGTATCCTGAGGGGTATGGCGTCGTCATTCCCTTTGCGGGTGAAGTGTGCCTAGTCCCCGGAGAGCCACCCTTCCAGCTGTTATGCCACAGCGCAAGCCTCTTCATCAATGTTGAAGGTGCGGATGGGCGAACGGTGGAACAGGCGGCCGACGCGCTGATGGCGGAGGCCGCGCACACCATAGAGCGCACCAGCCTGACCATCGGCAATGAGGCAGCGATCATGCTCGAACCATTTTACGGCCAAGCGACCTCGCGAACTGTGTTAATCGTCCACGCCCACCGACTATACGCTCTCTCCTTCATTGGGCCTTGGGACCAGGACGGCAGCCCAGAGTTGGAGCAAGCGGAGCGGTTCTACGCTCAAATCATCGGCTCATTTGTCTTCCTGCGCTAGGAGTGGCCGTCATGAAGATGCCGCCCAACACCGCCTACCTGGCGGGCCGAGGAGTCGAAATCGCGCCGGGATCGATGCTCGTCGTTCCTGGGGGAACTAGGGATCTCGCTGGCGGGCGCTGATCCCTTTCTCCGGGAGCAGTCCTCACAGCAGCCGCCTAACAACTCGCTGGAGCCGACCCTCCTAGCTGGCGAAAAGTGAAAGGTACCTTGCCCGCCAACAGACGTGAGAATAGGGCAGCGTGATGCCTGAGCCGTCGGGCGGCTCAGCTCGGTGCCGTTGGGCGCGTTGATGGGTGACCCTGACCCTGAAAAATCCAAACGAGTGACAGACGCCTTGCTCAAGATGCAAAAGATGTTAGCGCGCCAAACCGATGGGGTAGCGGTTTGACGTAAAGCGGCTCATGCGAGTATCTTCGAGGTTCTGACACCGCCATGATGGCGATCCTCGGGAGGCCCGCATGAGCCAGTTGAGCGTAATGATAGTCCGGACAGATGATCTTGCCAACCCCGTCACCCTGACAGAAGTGTGGTCTCGCCCTCTGCCCGCCGTCACCCTGGAAGGATTGGAGCCGGCCTGCTACCTGGACGGGTTGGAAAGCACCGTGGCCGAGGTCGGGTGGGAAATGATGCGCAGCCTGCTGGTCGAGCAGTGGCGGTTGACCGACCAGGCGCTGGTCAGGCGCTACTGCGAAGAGCACGGCCGGACGGAAGTGATTACCGGCGACGGCTATGATCCGCTGAAGGTGGCGTGCCGCTTTGGGGTCGTGCATCTGCCCCGTCAGGTGTGTTATCGCCAGGGCGAAGCCCATCACACCCTGCCCGGCAACGCGGGCTTGCCGCCGCACGCCGGCCAGGTCACCACCCGCGGCTTGCAAGAGTGGGTCTGTGTGTTGCCGCAGGACATGTCCTTTGGTACCGCCCAGCGCTTGCTGGGTTGGATCACCCACGACCGGGACACCCTCTCGGAGACCCAAGTGCGGCGCTGGGTCTGCCACCACGGGCAGTTGATCCGACAGGCCGAGCAGGCTGAGACCGAGGCGCTCTTGAACGACCCCGACCTGGCGCAGTGGCAAGCCCAGTGGGTACCTGTGACGCCGCCCCGCCGCCCGGCGGCTTGGACGGCTGAATTGAACCAGGCGGTCGAAACCGCGCTGGCCCAGCCCGATCCCCAACCGCCGGAAGGGGTCACGGCGGGGGACTGGGAGCGAGTGCTGCAAGCCCGGCAGGCAGACAGCATCGCGACGGCCGAACAACTGCGGCGGCTGGGACCCGAAGTCCAGCCTGGGGAGATCATCGCCAGCGCCGATGACGTCCAGGTGCGCCGGCCCGAGAAACGGCGCTGGTTGGAAGTGCGCACGGCCTATGTCCGCACAGCGGGCGGCTATCGTTATCTGAGTGGGACGGCGGAGAGGGTCCTGCAACAACTGTATCTCCTGCTGGTGTTAGGGGGCGGCGGCCTGACGGCCAAAGTCACCCTGCTGGGCGACGGCGCCCGCTGGCTGGCCACTTTCTTCCAGGAGCGGCTGGCGGCCTGGCCCGGCAGCGAACTGATCTTGGACTGGTATCACTGCCGCAAGAAATGCTACGACTTGACCAGTTGCATTTGTCGAGGGCGCGTGGCCAAAGCCAAGCTGTTGGGCAGCCTCCTCGTTCACCTCTGGCGTGGTCAAGTGGACGAGGCCCTGGCCCTGCTGGAAGCCTATCGCCCTCAGGCGAAGGACACCGAGAAACTCGATGAACTGATCGCTTATCTGGCGAACCGGCGCGCCTCCCTGCCCAACTACAAGGCGCGCCGGGCGCAACGGAAATACATTGGCAGTGCGCATACCGAGAAAGGGAATGACCTGATTGTCGCGCGACGGCAGAAACATCAAGGCATGCACTGGAGCGAGGACACCAGCGATGCCCTGGCCGCCTTGCGCACGTTGCTGCTCAATGGCGGTTGGGACCTGTACTGGCAGAAGCATCAGGTGCTACCCCTGGCTGTCCCCATCGGGCCATAAAACGCCCCATCGGTTTGGCGCGCTAACTAAAAAAACGGCGGCCCGCCTGATATATCGAGGCGGGCCGCCGGATTATCCGCGAGCGAGCGCAGAGCGTTCTTGTATGCTCAGTCTTTGGGCGGATGCCAACCCACGGCCACCCACGCCTGCCGGGCTTTGACCAACGATGGCCGGTTGAGGTTCAGCGCCGCGATGGTTGCCCGTCCGACGGGGGTCATGCCCTGGGGGCCAGTTCAGAGACATCGTGACCACGTTGTTTGAGCAACGCCGCGGCCTGCGCCCGAACGAGCATCATCCGTTCATACTGCCGCACCAGTCCGGCGAGCATTTGCACTTCCGCCTCGGTCAGTCCCTCGCGCTGGCGTTTCAGGTGCAGGTTCTCCATTTGGGCCGCGGCCTCCGCCGGGAGGTGGCTACGGGCGGCCCGCCACAAGGCTTGGTCGTCCAACAGCGTCAGTGGGGATATGGCTTCATTGAGATCAGCGGGTAATTCGTCGGCCAC
>DAOTXG010000691.1:0-11564 GCA_034435515.1 Anaerolineales bacterium | reverse complement strand
CTGCCTGCGCCGTTTGTCCTGATGGCCCTTCTGAGCGACAATCTATACGCCTGGCTGGCCGAACGTCTGCGCCCCCGACTGGCGCAGTCTGCCAACCGTGTTGCATTGGCGGCCTTCCTTCCGCTGGCGCTGATCGCGTATCAACAGTCCCGGCTGGTGATAATCGGCCAGGCGATATTGGCCGAGGGGAGCGTGGGTCGCCAGCGGGTGATTGACGTGCATCGGGCGGTGACGTTTGCGCAACAACTGATGGCCGCGCGCCCGGATTGTCAATTGGTGGTGATGTCGGAAGGAGCGCGTTTCGACGAGTCACGTTTTGGCCTGCTGAGTGAATTTGTCGACCCCAGGCGCGTGCGCTTCGCGGCAGCCGGCGCGGGCTATCTGCTGCCCGGGCCCTGCGCTGTCTATTTTCTGGCGGCGGACAATGGCGAGGCCCAGGCCTGGCTCAACGCCAATACACGCCGGCTGGAGGCGCACACGATCCGCACTCCAGAAGAGATTTGGACGTTCCATGACTTGCCTGCCGCCGACCGCGCGGCCCTGATCAGCCGCTGGCGCGCTGCCGCGCCGGTCGGCCAGTGGGAAGCCGGGCGCATTCAGTTATTGCAGTTCGAAGCGCAAGGCGCGCCTCGGCCCGGCGGCGCGCTCCGGCTACGTTCAACCTGGACGATCATCGGGAGCCTCCAGCCGCGCGAGATTCACTTCGGCAATTACCTGCTGGACAAACAGAACAGCTTGTGGGCGCAGGTGGACGGCCCGGGCATGGACAGCACCCAGTGGCGCGCGGGCGATGTCTTTCAGGTGGTCTTTCCCCTGGAGTTACCAGCGGACCTGGCGCCCGGCGCTTATTCGCTGGCCGCTGCGCTCTATTTGTACCCGGACATTCAACGCTTGCCCTTGAGAGACGGCGGCGATCTGTTGCATCTCCAGGAGTTTACAATCCAGTGATGAACGTTTCGCGGGAGTGAGGTCGGCGATCGGTGGAGGAGAGCAGGCATGACGAAATACATTTTTATTACCGGCGGCGTGGTGAGCTCGGTCGGGAAAGGCGTAACGGCGGCGGCCATGGGGCGGCTGCTCAAGGAGCGCGGTTTTGAGGTCTCCATCCAAAAACTCGACCCCTACATCAACGTGGACCCCGGGACGATGAGCCCCTATCAGCACGGCGAGGTTTACGTGCTGGACGACGGCGCAGAGACGGATCTTGACCTGGGTCACTACGAACGATTCATTGATACACGTCTCAACCGCGTCTGTAACGTCACCACCGGGCAGATTTATTCCGAGGTGATCGGCAAAGAGCGGCGCGGCGATTACCTGGGCGGCACGATTCAGGTCATTCCGCACATCACCAACGAGATCAAGCGGCGGATCGGGCTGGTCGCCAAGACCACCGGGGCCGAGATCGTGCTGGTCGAGGTCGGCGGGACAGTCGGGGACATCGAGTCCCAGCCGTTCCTGGAGGCCATGCGGCAGATGCGCGGCGACGTGGGCCGCGAGAACACGCTCTACGTCCACGTCACGTGGCTGCCGCACATCGGGGCCACGGGCGAACTGAAGACCAAGCCCACCCAGCATTCGGTGCGCGAGCTGCGTTCGCTGGGCATCACCCCGGATATCATCGTCGCCCGCTCCGACCATCCGGTCAGCGACGATCTCCGCGAAAAGATCGCGCTGTTCTGTGACGTGGAAGCGCGGGCGGTGATCCCGCTGGTGACGACGAACGTGCTCTACGAGATTCCTCTGCTGCTCGAACAGCGGCGCGTCGCGGATATTATCCTGTCGCGTCTGGGCTTGACTGCGAAAGCCGCGCCCGATTGGCGCGAGTGGGAGAAGCTGGCGGCCGACGTGCGCCGCCCCAAGCCGCTGCTCCGCGTTGGCGTGGTGGGCAAATACGTCGAATTGCAGGATGCGTATATGAGCGTGCGCGAGGCGCTCCGACATGCGGGTTTTGCGCTCGGGCGCAAAATCGAGATCGCGTGGGTTTCCTCCGCCGATCTGGAAAAGGGCCGCAGTTGGGATCAGATCGAGCGGGTGGACGGCCTGGTCGTCCCCGGCGGGTTCGGCTCACGCGGCATCGAGGGCAAGATTGCCGCCGCGCGCTACGCCCGCGAAAACAAGGTCCCGTACCTCGGCCTGTGCCTCGGCATGCAGGTCATGTGCATAGATTTCGCCCGTTGGGCGCTGGAATCGGAGAGGGCGAACTCGACCGAGTTTGACCCCTCCACCCCGCACCCCGTCATCGACCTCCTGCCCGAACAACGCGACATCGCCGAGTTGGGCGGGACGATGCGCCTGGGCGCGTATCCCTGTCAACTCGTCCCTGGCACCAGGGCGGACGAGGCTTACGACTTGCCGGAGGGCGCAGTGATCCAGGAGCGTCACCGCCACCGGTTTGAGTTCAATAACGCCTACCGTGCGCCGTTGGCGGCGCGAGGCCTGGTGTTCTCCGGCCTCTCGCCCGAGGGCCGCCTGGTCGAGATCGCCGAACTGGCCGATCATCCCTTCATGCTGGGCACGCAGTTCCATCCCGAGTTTCTCTCGCGGCCCAATCGCCCCCATCCGCTCTTCCGCGCTTTTGTCGCCGCCGCCGCTGCGCACAGTGAGCGCAACTCCAACGGCCAGATCGAGCCATAGCATCCATGCGCCTCTCCTCCCTTCTCAACCTCGGCCTCCTCGCCGTCGGGGCGGCCGCTTCCCTGCCCACGCTCCGCCGCCGCCGCCAATGGGAACAATCTAACCAACACACCTGCATCGTCTTGGATTACGACGATGCGCTGGCTGTTTGCACCCGCACCGCGATGCCCCTCGACGAATTTCTCTGCGAGGCTAAACGCCATGGCGCGACTCATCTGGCGCTGCCCGAGCTCACCCTCAACCGCCTCATGCAGCAGGGCCGCGTCGCGCCGGCCATTCCGGTTGAACCGCCTCCGTCCTCTCCCCTCGGTCAGTGGGTGTATCTGACCAGCACAGAAGAGAAATTACTGGATCATTTGGCCCGCGAGTTCGCCGCTCGTCTGCCTGGGTCGCAGGCTCATCGGCTTGCCTCACCCCAATCACTCAATCACTCAGTCATCCTGGCTCTTTCCGGTGATCTTCCCACTCTGGCGGAGATCGGACTCGGCTTTGAGGCTGACGCGGCGGCACAGGCGGTACTGGCCGGGCTGGAAGTGGTCCCGCGCCCGGTGGCCTATGCCTGGCCGGAAGACCACCTCATCGAGCGTACCCTGATTCAAGTCGCGGGCCTCGGCGCGGAGATGGTCGCTTTCGATGGCGACATGATTTTGGGCCACGAGATGCACCTGGATACAACCGTGCGCTGCCTGGAACGCCTGGGCCTGACCTTCGCCTACTTCAGCGAGACCCGCCACCAAAAAGGCGACTGGTTCGTCGCCAAGCGCCTCGCGCCCAAAGGCCAGGTCATCCTCGCCCATTACTTCACCCCCGCGGCGATGACGCCGGAGGACTACCACTCGGCCGCGCACCATTGGGGCATGTTGGCCCACGCGCGCGGCATCCGCCTGTGCTACGTCAACGTCTTCCGCCGCCTCCACGCGACCGAGCCGCTCGAATGTCTGACCTACCTGGATCACATTCGCGCCAACCTCAAAGCGTTTGATGGAAAGACGAGACCCCCTCTTCTCCAATCGCCCAGTCGAGGTGAGCTGGCCCTGACCGGTCTCGCCTCTGCCGGAGCGGTCTCGCTCGCGGCCAGGCAGACTCTGCGCCTCTCCGAACCGCTGGCCCTGGCCCTGACGACGGCGGCTGCGGCCAGCGCGGCCGCGTTGCCTTATCTCGACCGGCCGCGCGGCGCGCTCGAAGCGTCCTACCCGCCCTCTTATGCGCCGAAACTCCTCGCCCTCGCCGGCGCCGCCGCGGCGCCCCTCGCCGCCGATGACCCGTTCACCGGCGCCGCGGTGCATACCGCGGTGGCCTCAACCCTCGCCGCGCTCACGACCGGGCAGGATTATCAGCTGCGCGTCGAAGAATACCGCTCCCTCAACGCCGATCTGTTTCTGCCTCTCGCCGGCGTTCTGGCCCGCGACCTCGCCGACCCAAGACTCAAAACCCTGGCCCTTGCCATGCTGGGATTGGGCTGGTACGCCGCCGGCAAATTCAACCCCGACCTCCTCGGGTCGCTCGACCGGGATTTGCCCGCCGGGCATACCCATCATCTGTCGGCGGCGCAGCGGCTCGTCGGCGACGTGCTCATCGCCCTCGGCCCGCGACCGGGGCGCAAGTGGGCCGGGTTGGGCCTGGCGGGTCTTGCCGCCGCGGGCGTGTTCCGCCGGTCAGGACGCGGGGACCTCGCCTTCGCCGCCTCCTGCCTCAGCGCCATCGGCAGCGCGATGCTGCTCGCCGCCTTCCGCAGACCCGAACGCCCCCTCGCGGAAACTTTGCCGACGGTGGGAAAGAGCTGGGCGTGGGGTGGGGCGCTGGCCCTCGTCCTGTTGGCGCTTGGGCGCGCGCTTCGCCGCTGAGTTATAATCCTTCACAACCCTATGTTCGTGTTCCTACCGCGCCATGACTTACCAGCCTCTGCCTCTCAACCGCCTTTATCTCTCCCAAACCCATTCCGAGCCGGCCTACGGCGAAACGCCTGAGACCATTTTCTATGTCCGCCTGGCCGACGGGCGGCGCAGCATCATCCGCCAGTCCACCGTCACCGGGTTAGCGCAGACCGTCGCCGTCGAGCCGAGGCCCGCCGGAGGTGTAAGTTACGGCGGCGGCATTTATGCGGTGCGCGGTCAGACGTTGGTGTATTCCGCCAAAAACGGCGCGCTGCAGGGCGTTGACCTGACGACGGGCGAACAGTGGACGATCACGCCTGTTTACGAGGGCGTGGCGGCCCCGGCGATTTCGGCGTGCGGGCAATATGTCGCCTTTCTCGCCGAACAGAATGGTCGCTGCAACGTCTTGCTCGCCGACGTGCGCGGCCGGACGCCGCCCGTCAAACTCTCCCGCGATCCGTGGTATGCCTTCAATCCGACTTTCTCGCCCGAAGGCGGCCTCATTGCCTGGCAAGAATGGAATGAGTATGACATGCCCTGGGACGAAGCGCGGCTGGTCATTGCCCGCTTTGCCAGGCCGGCCAGCCAATGCGCGGCCAGTTATGAGCTCCTGCCGTTGACGGTCGTCAACACGCTGGCCAAGCCGCGCGTCAGTTACGCCTCGCCACAGTTCAGCCCGGACGGCCGGCATCTGGCCTACACGAGCGACGAAACCGGCTGGCGGTCGTTGTGGGTGGCCAACGCCGATGGGACTCAGCCGATCCGCGTGGATACGGGCGAGGGCGAGATCGGCGGCCCCGACTGGGTCCCCGGCCTGATCGCCATGCGCTGGAGCGGCGATGGCAGGGCGCTTTATACCGTGCGCCGCCGCTGGAGCCAGGATTATCTCTTCCGCGTGGCCTGGCCGGAAAACAAGGCCGCCGAGATTCAGACCAACTGGACGGAGATGGACGCGCTCCAGGTCTGCGGCGACCTGCTGGTTTTCATCGGCGCGAACCCCTCCACCCCGCACGCCATCGTGACCTTCGACCCCAGGCTGTCGAAGGAAGCGCTGCGCGCGACGAACAGCCTCGGGCTCATTGACCCGGCTTCACTCTCCGAGCCGGAAGTGATTTCCTGGGAGACGGTGGGGAAGATTCAATGCTGGGGGATCTATTACCCGGCGGCGGGGCCGCAGGCCGATAAAATGCCGCGCCCGCTCATCGTCCACGTTCACGGCGGCCCAACCTCCGAATCGCCATTCACCTGGCATCCGCAGGCGCAGTATTTTGCCACGCGCGGCTGGCATTACCTCGTCGTCAACCATCGCGGCGGCACGGGCTATGGCCGGGCGTACCAGGCGCTGCTCGACGGCCAATGGGGCGTCGTGGACGTCGAGGACGCGCGCACTGGCGCGGAGCATCTGATCAAGCTGGGCTTGGCCGACCCAGGGCGGCTGGTGATCACCGGCGGGAGCGCGGGCGGCTACACCACGCTAATGGCGCTCACCCAAGACCCGGACTTCTGGGCGGCCGGCGTGTCATTGTACGGCGTCGGCCAGATGTACGACCTCAAACAGGGATCGCACCGTTTTGAGGTCAACTACGAAGAGGGCAGTCTGCTCGGCCGATTGCCGGAGGCCGGCCGCTTGTGGGTCGAGCGCTCGCCGCTGACGCACGTCCGGCAAGTCCGCGCGCCGGTCCTGTTCTTCCACGGCAAAGAAGACAAGGCGGTGCCGTATCAGCAGTCGGTTGAGTTTGCCGGGGCGGTCCAGCGCAACGGCGGCGTCGCCGAATTGGTGCTGTACGACGACGAAGGGCATGGTTTCGACAAAGAAGCCAACCGGCGCGACGTGATTGAGCGGATGGAGAAATTCTTGGATAAGTATGTGCTATGTTTGCAGAAATAGCCTGAAGGATCTTCCCTGACCCTTCAGGGTTAACCGCCGGAGCAACCTTATGCCTTTTGAACCTGCCCTGTTGCCAAACGACTACCCTCGCCAGTTTGTGCCGGCGCAGGCCAACGTGGGAGGGTGGGCGCCTCTCGAAGCGCTGTTCGCCGATCTGGAAAGACGCCCGGTTAATACGGTGGAAGCGCTGGAACGCTGGCTTCTCGA
Organism: Anaerolineales bacterium; assembly: GCA_034435515.1. Classification (GTDB taxonomy): domain Bacteria; phylum Chloroflexota; class Anaerolineae; order Anaerolineales; family UBA6663; genus DATDRS01. The sequence goes on along the minus strand of DAOTXG010000691.1, from coordinate 4,958 downwards.
TTGGTCGGAACTCTCGTCGGCCATCTATGAAGAAAGAATTGTGCGCTACATCCGCATGACCTGCCAGACCGACGACGCGGCGCTGGAGAAAGCCTATCTGGATTGGGTGGAGAAGGTCGAGCCGCGCATCAAGCAGGCGAACAACCGCCTGGACCGGAAATACGCCGTCAGTCAAGCACGTTCGCAGTTGCCCCGCGAGCGCTATGCGGTTTGGGATCGGAGTATTGAAAACCGCGCCGCGCTTTTCCGTGAAGAGAACGTGCCTTTGGAAATCGAGGCTGCCAAGCTGGCGCAGCGTTATACCAAAGTGTCTGGGGCGATGACGGTGGAGTTTCAGGGCCGCGAGCACACTCTCCCGCAAATGGTTCGCTATCTGGAAGAGCCGGATCGCGCCCTCCGCCAGCAGGCCTGGGAGTTAGTCGCCGCGCGGCGGCTGCGCGACCGCGACGAACTCGGTCAGATTTACGACGACCTGTTGGCCCTCCGCCAGCAGATCGCGCGCCACGCCGATTTTGAGAACTTCCGCGATTATGCCTTCCGCCAGCGTGAGCGATTCGACTACACCCCGGACGATTGTTTCCGTTTTCATCAGGCGGTTGAGGCGCACGTCGTCCCATTGATGCGGGCCTTGCAGGAGCGCCGTCGCCAGACAATGGGCCTGGCGACTCTGCGCCCGTGGGATTTGTACGTTGATCCCGAAGGGCGGCCACCCCTGCGGCCTTTTGACACTGCCGATAAACTGACCTCCGGGTGCGCCGCCATTTTTGAGCAGGTTGACGCCGAACTTGCCGATCATTTTGGCCGCATGATGGAACTGCGCCTGCTGGATTTAGAGAGCCGCAAGGGCAAAGGGCCGGGCGGCTACCAGGAAGACCTGACCGAGCACCGACTGCCGTTCATTTTCATGAACGCCGTAGGGCGTGATAGGGATGTCCGGGTCCTGCTCCACGAGGGCGGCCATGCCTTCAACATGTTTGCGGCGCGGAGCCAACCTTTGCACGCTTATCGCCAGCCTCCCATCGAGTTTGCCGAAGTCGCCTCGATGAGCATGGAACTGCTGGGCGGTGAGCACCTGGGGGCTTTCTATCCGCCGGAGGAAGCGGCGCGTTCGAAACGCGAGCACCTGGAGGGCATTGTCACCTTCCTGCCGTGGTGCGCCACGATTGACGCCTTCCAGCACTGGATTTATACGCATCCCGCACACTCTCAGGCCGAGCGCGAAGCATGTTGGTTGGAACTACACCGCCGTTTCGGCGGGATCGAGAGTTGGGAGGGGTACGAACCCAGCCTGCGCTCCATGTGGCAGCGCCAGCTCCATCTCTATGAGTATCCGTTTTACTATATCGAGTACGGCATCGCGCAGTTGGGTGCGTTGAGTGTGTGGCGCAACTCGCGCAAAGACTGGCGCAGCGCGGTGGAGGCCTACAAGCGGGCGTTAGCGCTGGGCGGCTCGCGTCCTCTGCCGGAATTGTTCGAGGCCGCTGGGGTGCGCTTTGACTTCGGCCCTGACAACCTTTCGCGGATCATCGAAAGCCTGCAGGCGGAACTCGCTTAAAGCGAAGGCCGAAAGCGTTTGCGGGTGAGAACTGGAACCCGCCCATCATCTCAGAAGAGGAGTTCTTGCCCCTCGAAGAAACTTTTATCCATCGAATCAAAAACACCGCCCATCCTCGGCGGTGTTCCTCTGGCGGAGAGGGCGGGATTCGAACCCGCGATGGTGTTACCCATATGCGCTTTCCAGACGCACGCCATAGGCCAGACTAGGCGACCTCTCCAAACGGCTGCGATTATACCACGTTCATTACCCCGGAAACATCGTCTCCAGCAATTCCGGCGCGTAGCGCGCAGCCATGTCCGACGAAATCGAACTGCTCTTGCAAATCTCGGAGTAGAGCCGCGCCGAGCGGCGTGGCGTGCGCGCGAGCGTCTCGGTGTCCAGCGCATAAAGGCCGAAACGGTGCGTCCAGCCGCGCTCCCACTCGAAGTTGTCCACCAGCGACCAGTGGAAGTAGCCGCGCACACCCCAGTTGAAGTTCACCGCCCGCCATAACTCGCGCAGGTGAGTCAGCAGGTAGCGCGGGCGCAACTTATCCTCCGCATCCCCGACGCCGTTTTCGGTGATGTAGATAGGCAGGCCCTGCTTGCAGGCCCACTGCAGCGCGCGGTAGAAGCCGGGCGGATAGGCGGCATAGAACCCGCCCTCGTCGTCCAGCTCCGCGCCCGGCGGAAACGAGCGGCGGCCAAAGAGCTCGCCCGGATTGGTCAGGTCAAAGCGCACCACCTCCGCCGTGTAGTAATTCAGCCCCAGGTAGTCTTGTGCGCCTTTGGCGTACGGGACCGAAATCGGCAGGCCGAGAGGCTGGCGCAACCGGCCAGTGCGAATGGCGTCGGGGAACAGGCTGCTGAAGAGGTTGAACTGGGCCCGCGCCGCCCACCCATCCAGCGCCGAGCCGGGGCGCGCCGGCGCCGTCGGGCGCACGTGCACGGCCAGGCCGACGAGCGCGTCCGGCCGCGCTTCGTGAATGACCTGGTACGCCGCCGCGTGGGCTTTCAGGATGTTCTGCGCCACGACCGGCGTCAGCCGCAGGTCGCGCTTCCCCGGCGGCCAGATGCCTTTCAACCAACTCAACACCAGGTAGACGTTCGGCTCGTTGATGGTGCACCACAGCCGCACGTGCTCGCCCAGCGCCTTCACGACCTTGCGCACGTACCGCTCGAATAACCCCACGACCTCGCCGGTTTCCCAGGCATCCCGCTCGGCCACCCACAGCGGGTTGACGAAGTGGTGGAGCGTGACCAGCGGCTCCAGCCCGCGCTCGCGCAGGCCCAGGATCATCTGCTGGTAGTGATCGAGCGCGTCCTCGTCCCAGCGCGCGGGCGTGGGTTCGACGCGGCTCCACTCGACGGACAAACGCAGCGCCGACAGGCCATCGCCCGCCGCGCGGTCAAAATCCTCGCGCCAGCGCCTGCCCTCCCACCAATCGCACGCCCGCCCGGACTTGTGACCCTGGGCAATCCGCCCTGCCTCCTGCTCCCACTGCCACCAGTCCGTGTTTGTGCTGTTGCCCTCGACCTGATACCCCCCTGTCGCCGCGCCCCAGAGGAAGTTTTTGGGAAAAGAGAATGTGGCCTCGGCCATGGAGCGGTAATGAGTAATGAGTAATTAGTAATCAGAGGCCGGCGTTTTCACCTTGTCGTTCCTGCCGCACGGCCTGCCCCACGAATTCCCTCAGCCCGGTATCGAGAAAGCCGACGGCTTCGGCCAGGCGGATGGAGGCCGCATTCGATTCGGCGACGACGTACAGCGGCCTCCGCCCGGCTTTGAGGAGGGACTCGACGACCGACGCAACGACGGAGCGCCCCCAGCCTCGACCCCGCGCGGCCGGGTCGGTGTACACGAACACTTCGGCGAAGCGGGGCGACTGCCAGTTCACGCCCGCTGCCGCGCCGACGCTCTCGCCGGAGCGGATTTCGCAGCGCGACGTCCCGTCGGCGCCGGTGCTCGTCACCGCCAGGACATTGATGACGGGCTGAAAGCGCCGGGGATCCAGCTGATAAATGTGATGCAATTCGGCGTCGGTCACGACGAGATACTTGTTGGCCCAACCTGCCAGCGCCGCCGGGATGGTGAGATAGGTCGGTCTTCCGGCGGGCAGGCCCGTCTGGAACAAGGCGCGGGCGGCCATTTCCGATTGGGCGCGAAACGTCACCAGCGGGCGGAACAAATCCATCCCGGTCTGCGCGCGCACCAAAAAACCATCGGCGCGCTCCAGCGCGCCCTCGGTGTGGACGAACAACTCGGCGCGGTGGGCCGGATGATGCAGCGCGTAGTAGGCCGCCAGCGCATCGCCCGGCGATTGCTCGTCCACCAGATGCCGGAGGCTGGCGCGCAGCGCTTCACGTGAGGCGAGGGAAGCCACAAGGGGAGTATAGCACGAGTCGCGCCGCCCTCTGCTACTTGCGGCGTCCCTTCGACAAGCTCAGGATGTACGCGCATTCGTAGAGACGTTCCGGTGGAACGTCTCCGGCGGACTCAATACATCACGAAACCGCTTGTCGTAGCGACTTCAGTCGCTTTCCTGACTGACGATAACGGCTCAGGCTTCCTAAACACTACACTACAACGAATTGGGGAAGGAGCGAATTCGCCGACGGCCGCAAATTCGTTATTTCCTAAATTCGCTGTAGTGTTCTGTCAGCGCTGCCCTTTGCCGCCAATAGTCGGCCAAGTAAGGCTAGCGACGACTCTATAAAGAGTCCGTAGTCCGAGCAAGAAAACCAGACCGCCGCAAACGAGCAAAACGGTGAAAGGGGCCTGCGCTGGCATATCAAGTCTCGCTCATGCTCTCGCGCTGACGACCTTTCGTGTCTTGCGTCTGTTAATTCGTCGCCGCGCTCAAGACTGCCGGGATCGTCTCCCGGATGATGTCCACGGTACGGTCAATCTGCTCGTCGCTAATAATCAGCGGCGGCGCGAGGCAGATGCAGTCCATGAGCACGCGCGTGTAGAGGCCGCGCTCCAACAGCGCCTCGTATAACCGCTGAGTCATCCCCACTTCCGGCGGATGTAATTGTTTGGTCGTCTTGTCGGCGACGACCTCGACCGCCGCGATCAAGCCTTGCGCGCGCACGTGCCCCACGCCCTCCAGCGGCGCCAACGCCTGCAATTTCTCCAGCAAACGCTGGCCGCTCGCCGCCGCGCGCTCGACCAGTTTCTCATTCTCCAGAATCTCGATGTTCTTCAACGCCACCGCGCAGCACGTCGGGTGGCCGGAGTACGTGTAGGCGTGCATCCACCGGTTCTCGGGCGGCACCGAGTTGATGGCGTCCTGGATCTCGTGCGACACCATGATCCCCCCGAGCGGCTGGTAGCCCGAGGTCACCGCCTTGGCGAACGACATGATGTCGGGCTCCACGCCCCAGTGCGTGAGCGCGAACCACTGCCCGGTCCGGCAAAA
>DAOTXG010000690.1:0-13257 GCA_034435515.1 Anaerolineales bacterium | reverse complement strand
TCGCGATGTGTTGGATTACCTGACCGAAGCCTGCACCGCCGCGAACGCTAAGCGCAAGGCCCCATCGCTGTTGCTGAACATGACAAAGGTTACTGCCTAATCTCACCACCATCTGAACGGTTACTAGCACAAATACCAGGAAGATGCTCTTCTTTTCCGGTTCGGTTCCTGGCCGACTCGAAAGGTCCTGGGTCACAGATAAGGAATTTGTCCTAGTCCCCAGCCACGTAACAAAGCCACGTTTGCGGCGTCTATATATTCATGGAACGCACCAGTACAGTCCTTATCGTAGACGACGAGCGCTTCTGGCAGGTCACACTCGAGAAATTGTTAGCCGAGGAGGGATACCAACTCGCTTTCGCCAAAGATGGGCCGGAGGCGCTGACCCTGGCCGCCCAGCTCACCCCGGACGTGATTTTGCTGGACGTGATGATGCCCAGCCTGAACGGTTTCGAGGTCTGCCGCCGCCTGCGCGCCACCCCGGGCCTGGCCGAAGTTCCCATCCTCATCGTCACTTCCCTGAACGACCCGGAGGCCAAACTGCAGGGCCTGCAGGCCGGGGCCGACGACTTCATCACCAAGCCTTACGACCCGGTCGAGCTCCAGACGCGTGTGCGGACGATCACCCAGCTCAACCGTTACCGCCGCCTGTTGGCGGAGCGTGCCCGGTTCACCTGGGTAGTGGAGTATTCCGACGACGGCTACGTGATGGTGGATGCCGACGACCGCATCCTGTACGCCAATCCCCAGGCGCGCCTGTACCTGGGCCTCCCCTCCGGCGACTCGACCCTCACGGCCAGGACTTTTCTAGCGCAGGCTCGCCAGCAATATCAACCGGAGCCGCCGGAGGCCTGGGCCAACTGGCCGAGGCCACGAGCGCCGCAATATCTGGTGCGCCCAGAAACCTCCACCGCCCAGGCTTTCTGGCTGGAGGTGAATACGCTGGCCCTGCCCGCGACGGATGCAGCCCGTCAGGTCATCCGCCTGCGCGATGTGACGGCCTCCATGAGCGTCCAGCGCGACATTTGGAAATTTCACGCGGCCCTCTCGCACAAACTGCGCACCCCCATCAACCTCCTCTACCTGAGCCTGGGCGTGCTGACCGAGCGCGCGGCGCGCCTCCGGGATGCGCAGATCGCTCAACTGTCGCGGACTGCGCTCGAAGAAGTGAAACGCCTGGGGGGTGAGGTGCAGGACATCCTGCAATACCTGAACGCGCCGACGCTCGCACAGAACGGGTCGGGCTTCCCACTGGCGCGGCTGGCGCAGGTCGTGGAGGCGATCAGCGCGGATTTAGACCTGCCGGCCGTGACCACCCGCCTCGCCGCCGATCTCGCCCCGGCCCGGTTGGCCCTCACCCCGGAGGCCGTCGAACTGATGCTGTGGGAGACGCTGGAAAATTCGCGGAAGTTCCATCCGGCCCACGCGCCGAACATCACCATAGACGTCGCGCGGGGGGATACGGCGCACGTCCTCTGCCAGATTCGCGACGATGGGCTGACCCTCTCCCCCGAACAACTGAGCCGCGCCCTGACGCCTTACTATCAGGCCGAAAAGCACCTCACGGGTGAAGTCCCTGGCATGGGATTGGGGCTGGCCCTCGTCGCCGCGTTGGTCTGGAGCGCAGGCGGCGCGTGCCGGCTGCTCAACCGGGACGACGCGCCGGGGGTGATGGTGGAATTGCTGTTGCCATTGGCCTGACGCCATTACAGGTCAAGCAGGCTCACCAGGCTGGCGCTGACGAAGATAGCCAGCACGATGATAACCGCGGCGGCGACGACGAATTGGTAAAGCCAGGTGGGGTCCATAGTCACTCCTCTTGCATCGCACATCACAACCTTAAGGCCCGGCGGCCGCCGGCCACGTGAAGGTTGTGCTCACGCCGTTGACCACCACCGTGTACGTGCCCGCCGGCAGTTCCACGCCGTTGAGCGGAATGGCGATCCGGAACGGCAATCCGATGTAGTCCGGCGGGCAGTTCGGGTCCGCGGGCGTCGTCAGCAACGTGATCTCAATCCGGGAGTCCTGAATCTGCTGCCTGATCTCGGACAATTGCGCGCACAAGTCCGGCCACGAGCCGCTGGCGACGACATCCACCGGGATAGGCGACCCGACGCCGATTTCCACGCCGACGTGATTTACCTGGGCCAGGGCCGGCTCGTCGGATGCGGGAACCGTCCGCGGATCGAAGCGGACGCTGACGCCGTTGACGATCACCTCGTACGTGGTGGCCGGGAGTCCGGCGAGGCTGAAGGGCAGCTCAATCCGGAACGGCAGGCGCTCCGGGTGGCAATCCGCGCCTGGGGAACTGTGCGTGATCAGCCGGACGTGGAAGGTCGCGCCCTCCCGGCGCGTCTCAATCGCGCCGAGCTGCGCGCACGTGTCCGGCAGCGTACCGCTCACGATCACGCGCGCCGATTTGACGGCGCTGCCGCCGCTGACCTCGACGTTGACTTCATCCACCTCGGCCTCTTGCGTGATTAACGCCGTCTCCGGCGTGGACGCCGGGTCGGCGGGCTGGGGGGCGAGCGAACAGGCCGCTGCGATGAGCGCCAGCACAGTCAGACCGAACAAGATAATCGGCGAAAAAAGTTTCCTGGACATAGCGGTTCTCCTTACATCCGCTGAAAAGTATTTATTTGAGGCTCTTAACAGATTTCAAGGAGGCCGGGCAAACTGTCAACGAATACTCAACCGCTTCGCGTAAACGAATTTCTCGGCGCGCTGACGCTCATTCGTTTATTCGTTGGTCATTCGTTGACAGAGCACCTCCGTGAAACCCATGAAGAGCGTTTATTTGAAGTACTGAATGGTAGCCTGGCGGCTAAACTTCTGGTCGAGCGTGCTGGCCGTCAGGATCAGGCGACTCTGGTTGAACAGTCGGCCATCGGCCCAGCGGGCCGGCATAGGGAAGTCGAACTCCGCCGCGCCCTTAGCGTCGGTCTTGCCCTGCGCCGCCGTCAGGCTGGCGCTCCCGTCCGGCAGGCCCAACGTAATGACCAGGTCGGCGTTGGCCGGGAATCTCTGCACGTTGACTACCGCGTGGTTGTCGTCGATCGTCATGTACAGGCTGTACTGTGAAGCCGGCGCGGCGGGGTCGGTGGGGCCGCCGGCCGCCTCCGTCACGGGCAGTGTATCTATCGCGGAACTGGCGCGGACGAAGTAACTGTAGACCCAGCCGCCGGCGCCGTCCGGCAGGCGCGCTTCCACCCAGACGCTGTTGCGGCTGCGACCCAGCAGGCTGAGCGCCTGGCCTTCGTCCAGGACTTTCAGGATGCTATAGCCGAAGCCCGGCCCGGCGCGCAGGTTGAGCTGGCTCACGTCCACGTAGGCGGTGATCTCGCCCGCCGCCTGAGCCGGGGCCGCGAAACTCGCGGCGCTCAGGCCCACGCTAAGCGCGGTCAACAGGACGAATAAAACCCGGAGGATTGTGTGGCGGTTCATGGCGTCGTCTCCGTCCAGCGTGTATTCCGACTCTCGCCGCCCGTCCTGTGTCCCTGGGGAGGGGCCTCCTTCACTCTCTACGCAGAGAGTGAAGGAGGCGGGGGAAAGGGAGGGGAGAGTGTGCAACTGAGTCTTTATCCGGTCGTCGGCTGGGTATAGGCCTTGTGGGCCGAGACCCAGCAGTTGCCCACCGCGCCACTCGGGCAGATCACGCGCCACCACAGCCCGTTGGCGCTGATGCCCGTGACTTTGGCCGTCTGGCCCCCGAAAATCTTGCCCATGACCGAAAACTCCAGGCCAGGGCCGACGCGCAGGTTGACGTCCGTCAGCGTCATGACGTACTGCACGTCGGTGGGCAGGACAAGCACGACGTCCGGCGCGGGTTTGGCCGTCACCGGGATGCACAACCGCTGCCCGGCGTAGATTCGGTTCGCGTTGGCCAGGCCGTTCGCAGCGGCGATGCGGTCCCACGTCAGGTTGTATTTCAGGCCGATCCGATACAACGTTTCGCCGCGCCGCACGACGTGCCAGGTCCGGCATTCGACCGCGCTGTCGGCGGCGTCGGCCGGGCCGGCCGGGAGCGCGAACGTCATCAGCAGGATCAGCAGAGCGAGCAGACCGCCGAGCACCGCGCGCGCCGTCGACGCAGGCTTGACTGTTGAAGCATAAAGTTGAGTGTGCATGGTGTATCTCCTTCTTTGATTGACTACTACACTGTCCATCTGATTAAGATGGATCTGCTCCCGCCGGATTTGTAATCCGGCGGCGGATTGCACACTTGCCCTGGCGGGCAGTGCCAGGGAATCCGCCGCGAGCGCAGGTATCCATCCAATTGACTAACCGACCATTCAACCTACGGCGCGTTCAGGAAGTCCCAGCCGAGGTTGACGTCAGTTTTGTTTTCTCCCGTCCCTACTTGAACCGTGATAACGGCCTCCCGGGCCGAATAGTCCAGCCGGGGCTGCGTCCACACGCCCTGCCCCAGGCGCGGCTCGTTAGCCGGCGTGCTGGCGGGGATCATCAGGCAGTACGCCCCGGCCCGCAGCCCCGCAAAGTGGAAGGTTCCCACTTTGTTGGTGACAGCCTCGTAGGTCCGCAGGTCAACGCCCAACGTACCGCAGGGCTCCTCCACCAGAATCACCACCACGTCGCTGATCGCCGGTTCACCTGGCTCCATCAGGCCATTGGCGCGGAAGAGACCGTCTGTGTATGCAATACAGCCTGGCGGCGGGTCGTCCGGTCGGGTCAATCCCTGGCGCTGCGGGCCGCCCGGCGGATTCCCTTTCTGGCCCGTCGCCTCGCACACGTCCTGCCAGAGGCGCCCGCTCACGGAGGCCTCCAGGCCGCTTTGAGTCGGCGTGGCCGTGGGCGTGTTCGTCGGCGTGCTCGTGCTCGTGCTCGTCGGCGTCGCCGTCGACGTGCTCGTCGGCGTGGCGGTTGACGTGGCAGTGGGCGGCGTTGTCGCCGTCGGCGTGCTGGTCGGCGGGGGCGTAGCCGTAGATGTAGCCGGCAGACGTTCCCACCACACTCGGACCATGGCGCGCCCGCCGCGGTCGAAGTACTCGACCAGCAGAGCATGTGGGCCGGTCAGGCTCTGTTCCACCACGTAAGTCCGCGAGCCGTCGCTGTCGTGCCACTCGTCAATGATCGGCCGGCCATCCAGGTACAGCCGCAGGCCGTCGTCGGCGTTGGCAAAGAAACGATACGTTCCCTGCTCGAATGTCACCCACCGGCTCCAGCGCGCCGCAAAATCATTGGCGGGCAGGCCGACGGCGGGCGCGTTCAGGCCCCAGTCGAAATTAACCGTGCGGTCGTTGCGCACGAGCGCTGGGGCGCCCGTGAACGAGGGGTTGGGCCAGTATTCGCCTTTCCAGTCGGGGAAAGTCGGCGAGCCAATGGCGTCCCACCACAGGTTGAGGTGGGCGAGGCCGGCCGCCTCGTAGTATTCGAGACGCAGGCTGTGCGCGCCTTGCGTGAGCGAGACGTCGGCGGTGACTTCGCCCGCGCCGCCATCGCGCCAGTCGTCCACGACGATTTGCTCGTCTACCCACAACCGCACGCCGTCGTCGGCCAGGACGTGGAAGCGGTAGGTTCCCGCGCCGAAATTGAGCAGGCGCGTCCAGCGCGCGGCGAAATGGTCGGCCGGCACGCGAGCGGCGGGCGAGCCGCTGCCCCAATCGAAATCGAGCGCTGCGTCGTCGCGCACCAGCACCGGGTTCCCGGCCAGATTACGGTTGTCGAAGTACTCACCCCGCCAGTTGACGATGACGGGCGCGCTGGTGGCCGTGGGCTGACGCGTGGGCGTCGGAGTATTTGTGCTCGCGAGCGTGGCCGCGTTGGTCGGGCCGACGACGATTTGCACCCAGAATGTTTGATCCGCCTGCGCGCCGACGCCGAACAAGACCCCGCTGGCGTTGCGCAGTTTCCACTCGCCCCGATACACGCCAGCGGTCGTGGGCGCGATCAATCCGACCGAGAGGTCCACCACCCCGCCGGGCGCGACCAGCCCGGCGAGCGGAATCACCGCCGGCCCTTGCAACAGGTCGCCGCTCACGAAAGTCAGCGCGTAGTTCGTGTTCCAGGCGCAGGCGCCGACGTTCTGCAAGCGCCAGGTTTTGATGAAAGTCGTCCCCGGCCAGAGATAGGTCTTGTCGGGGATGCTGACGTCGGCGACGAAGGCGGCGCGGTCGGTGCAGGCCACAGGGGGCGTGGCGGTCGCGCTCACCGACGTGGGAACGACGGTGGAAGTCGCCGTCGGCGCGACCGTCCCCAGACGACTATCGCGCCCGAAATCCACGCCGTTCTTTTGTTCACCTTCGCCCACCTGCACCACGAGGCTGGCCGGCGCGTTCGGGTCGTTTATGAACGGCGCGGTCCAGCCGCCGGGCAGCCGGCCCGCATTCGCCGGGAGGTTCGGGTCCACGGTGAGGCAATACGTCCCGGCCGGCAGGCCGGGGAAAGTGAAAACGCCGTTGGGGTTGGTCGTGATGGCAATATCCGCCGACGCCGGACAACTCAGGCCCAGGTTGACGGTGACGCCGCCAAGCCCCGGCTCACCCGGTTGATACAGGCCATCGGCCCGGTAGCGGCTCGTGTCCAGCGGCACACAGTTCAGGCCGGGCGCGCTACTGGCCGACAGGCACACATCCTGCCACACCCGCCCACTGATGATCGCCGGACGAGGGGCCGCGGTGACGGAGGCCGGCGGCGGAGTATCCGCCGGGGCCGAGGTGGGCGGAACGGTATCTTCCGGCAGCAGGCCGCAACCCGCCAGCGCCATCACGGTCAGGGCCAGGGCCAGGTTGAAAGCGAATGAATGTCGAAACATAGCGTACCTTCCTTGCTCCATAAAAGTTGTGGTCAACGTCTAATCGAAACCTGCCTACAGGGTAGCGCGAGCCGCCGGAGGCGACTTGATAGAGTGTTGACAAGGCGTTGACAAGCAGACTTACTTGTAGCACAGCGCCGCGCGCCTGGCTTCGGGCCAACGGCGCACTGCCCGTCCGACTTTCGGCGGAGGCGGCTTCTCCGCCAAAAAACCAGTCGCTGTCTTTTCTTTCGGCGGACGCCGGACCGCTCCTGCACGAGAGACTTCTAACCATCATTCGTACGGGCCTGATTAAATGACGAAAGCGCGGCTCATGGGTGCCTCTGACGAGGACAAAAACCCAGACAATCAGGGGTACAAAAAGTGATACAATCAATTAGAGTGAGGAGTTAGAGTGGGGAGTTAGAGTAAGGAGGCCAGGTCATGACGCGCGAGGAAGTGAAAGAACAACTGGAAGCCTTGCTGGACGAATTGCCCGGCGATAAAGTCCAATTGCTTCTGGATTTTGCGGCCTTTCTCAAGCAGCAGGCCCAAACCGATGAGCGATTGCTTCAGCCGCCCATGCCGGAGGCAGAATGGAACGATTGGGACCGGGCTATCATCGCGGCAGAGGAATACTGGTTCAGCCTGCCAGAGGCCACACGCCACGCCTACATCGGCAAAACCGTCGCCGTGATCGAGGGCCGCATCCTGGACGCCGATAGTGACCCGGAGGCGCTCACAGCCCGGATTGAGGCTCAATACCCCGACCAACCCGTGCTGTACGTGGAGGGCGAGGCAGAACGCCTGCGCCCCCTGGTCGTATTGAGTCCCCGCTTAAGGTAGCCGAACCATGTCGCTCCAATTCGCATTTGGCCGGGCGTCGGGGGGCGAGCCGATGCCCCTTATCCCGATTGTCCTGGCAAACCGCCAGGGGCAAAGCACACCTGTATTGCAAGCCATTGTGGATACGGGCGCAGACGGGACACTGGCCCCTCTCAGCATCTTGAAAGCGGCGGGCTTTCAGGCGGGTCGCGTGCGGCGCAATTTTCTGACCGCCCAGACCGGAACGATGCCAGAAATGGTAATCGGTTATTCGTTGACGCTGAGTATTGGCGCGCTCCAATTCCCCCGCACGGAAGTTTTTGGCAGTCGTCAGATTGGCGAGGTAATCTTGGGCCGCGATGTCCTCAACCAGCTCGTCTTCACCTACGACGGCCCGCGCCGTGTGTTAGACCTCCTTACTCCATGACCGTCTTCTAATGACGAGGAGGATGAGAGGCTTGATTGAAATCGCCGGATGAAATATGCTTTAGCCAAGCCCTCACCAGCCCAGGAGAGAAGCCTATGACTACGGTCGAATCACGCCCTGATCTGGCTCAAAAACTGAGTCAGGAAGCCCAGCGCCGGCAAACCAGCAGGGAGTAACCATGAGCGCCCAAACCATTATCACCCTTTCACCCCAATTGGCCCAGCCGCTGCAGCAAATTGCTCAGGAACGCGGCCAAAGTGTTGAGGCGGTGGTGGAAAGCCTGATCGCCGAGTATCTGCGCGAACAGCGCCACACGCGCCTGTTGGCGGAAATGGAGCAGTTTCGTACGCAACACCCCCATCTGTTGGCGGCTTATCGCGGCCAATTTGTTGGCATGCGCGATGGGCAGGTACTTGATCATGACGCTGACGGTGGCGCGCTTTACACCCGCCTCCGCCGCCAATATGGGGATACGCCAATCCTCATCGTAGAAGTCGCCGACTCACCCGAGCAAGAATTCACTGTTCGCAACCCCCGATTAGAGACTGCCGCATGACCGAGCCTTACAGCCGCCTTGTTCGTCCCCCCGCACCCAAGCTCTTTGTGCGGCTCCGCTCTACCGTCAGAGATCAGAGTACGGGCCCGCTTACGGCCCTGGTGGATACCGGCGCAGACGCTACTATTGCGCCGCTTTCTCATCTGCTGGAGATTGGCGCGGAAGAGACCGCCCCTGGTTGGCTGCGCGGCGTTATGGGAGAGCGCCAACCAGTGCGACTCTATTTTGTGGATATTCAAATTGGCAACCTCACTTTCCCCGGCGTGCGTGTGATTGGCAACCCTCTGACTGAAGACGTTCTTCTTGGACGCGACGTCCTCAACAAACTGCCCCTCTTCCTGGACAGCCCCCAACAACAGACCGACCTACTGGACGAAGCAGCCGCGAACCGTTTACGCGCACGGCGCTGAGGAAATTGGAGCGGAAGTGATTGAAAGACGGGACACGCAATACGCAACATCGCGGAGCATCCCTTTGGGACGCACCACGCAACACGCCCTACGCGCCGCTCAACTCAAACGCTACCGCGCGCAGACCTACCGCCTAAAACCATCCCTCCGCCTCAAAACGGAAAGCGACGCGCTGGCCTTCGTCAACCAGCGCGGCTTCGTCTACTTCTGGCCGATTAAGGGCGTGGAACTGCCCAGCCTGTGGGCCGCCGTCGCGGGCGACCGCCCGGTGGCCGACGCGCACGACGACCCCGGCCACGTCACCTGGCGCTGGAAGGATTCGCTCCTCGGCGCGAAGAAGTGGTTCTACGCCAAGCTCCTGCGCGGCAAGGCGACGATGGTCTCGCTTCAGACCCTGCCCTACTTCTATGCGCTCTCCGAAAACTACGGCGACTTTCAGCACGACTATCTGGCGCAATACGAGGAGGGCCGGCTGACGCAGGAGGCCAAAGCCATCTTCGAGGCGCTGCTGCAGAAGGGCCGGCTGGACACCGTCGCCCTGCGGCGCGAGGCGCGCATGGCCGGCGAGGGGAGCAGCACCCGCTTCGAGCGCGCGCTGACCGAACTGCAAACTGGGCTGAAGATATTGCCGGTCGGCGTGGCCGAGGCCGGCGCGTGGCGCTATGCGTTCATCTACGAACTGGTGGATCGTTACTTCCCGGCTCTGGCCGAGCAGGCCCGCGCCATCAGCCGGGGTGAGGCCCGCGCCCACCTCGCTGACCTGTATCTGCGCTCCGTTGGCGCGGCGACAGAAAATCACATCGGGCAGTTGTTCCGCTGGAAGTCGGACGAGGCCAGCCAGGCGGTCGCCGCGCTGCTTAAAAAACGCAAAGCCCGCCGGGCGGAAAAGGTGGCGGGCCAAAGCGGCGAGTGGTGGGTGACGACCAGGTTATTTAAGGCGACTCCAGACCCTAAGGGTCTCAAAGACCCTTAGGGTCTGGAGGGACAGGGGTTAGTTGGTAGTGTTGTTCCAGAACCAGTTATAGCTAAAGTGACCGGAGGCGCTTTGCAGGCGGATGGACAGGCGTCTCGCGCCGCGCAGCGCCGCCGGGATCGTGTACGTGGCGCCGAACGATCCGCCGCCCCCGGAGTCCGTGGTAGTGACGTAAACCCCGCCGACGCCCGCCGTGCCGTATGCGCCGATGAGCACGTCGAATTTCCTGCCCACCGGGAAGTTGGCCGTCTGGATGGTGACGGACTGATCCCGCACCACCTGGCGGATAGTGAACGTAGGGATGAGGCGCGGCGCAGGCGCGGGCTGCGGCTGCCCGGAGACGGGGATGCACAGCACCCGCCCGGCGAAAATCCTGTTGGGAGTGGTGATGTTGTTGGCCTGCGCGATCCGATCCCACGTCAGGTTATATCTCAGGCCAATGCCGTACAGCGTCTCGCCGCGCCGGATGGTATGCTGGGCCTGGCAGGCTTGAGCGGCGAAGGCCGGGGGCGCCAGCGGCATCAGTGCGGCGAGGACTGTGAGGGCGCAAGCCAGCAGTAAGCGCACGGTCGGAGCTACAAATGTGAACTGTCGGGCAGTTGCAAAGGCGTAAGTGCGGGTGCGAGTAGACATGGGATGCCTCCACAAAAGAGCCGATTTCATTTCCACAAGAACTGTTCAGACCGCCATTCTTTTGAACGCTGATGACGCTGATCAGACTGATTTTCGCTGAGTTTAAGAATAAAATCAGCGCTATCCGCAGTTTTTTCAGCGGAATCAGCGTTCCCCAGCGCTCGGCCTGAGCAGTTGCTCCACAAGTATAAACCGGATTGGAGAAAATACCACAATGACCACACCGCCTTATCTGCGCCTGACCCCCGAATACCGCGCGCGCGTGTGGGGCGGCCAGCGCCTCCGGCCCGGCCCGGAACCCGTCGGCGAGGCCTGGATCGTTTACGAACAGAACCGCATTGCCGGGGGGCCGTATGCGGGCCTCACCCTGGCCGAGGCCGCGGCGCAGGCGGGCGAGGCGCTGCTGGGGCAACGCGTTGTCCGGCAGACCGGTTCACGCTTTCCTCTGCTGATTAAACTTCTGGATTGCGCCGACTGGCTGTCGCTGCAAGTACATCCCGACGACGAGCAGGCCAGGCGGCTGGAAGGGCCGGGACACTTCGGCAAGACCGAGGCCTGGCACATCCTCGACGCCGAGCCGGGGGCCCAAGTCATCGCCGGCCTGAAGCCCGGCGCAACCTCCGAGGCGATGGCGCAGGCCCTTCAAAACGGGACGATCCTCGACTGGGTGCAGTATCTGCCCGTGCGAGCGGGCGACACGGTCTTCATGCGCGCGGGGACGATTCACGCCCTTGGCCCGGGGCTGCTGCTCTACGAGGTCCAGCAGACTTCCGATATTACTTATCGCGTCTTCGACTGGAACCGCCCGCAGACGGCCGGGCGCGAACTGCACATTGATCAGTCGCTCGCCGTCTCCGACCCGCAGGCGGCCGGGCAGGCGCTCTCCCGCCCCGCGCTGGGCGATGGCGGTTGCGAGACTCTCGTCACCTGCCCCTATTTCAAACTGGAACTGCTGGGAGGCCAGAGCCGCGCGGTCGGCCTGGACACGTGCGGCGAGACGTTCCACGCCCTCACCGTCGTCGAGGGCCGGGCGCGCGTGGCAGGCGAGGGATGGCATCAGACGCTCGACCGCTTCGAGACCCTCGTCGTCGTGGCGGCGTGTGGCGCGTATCGAGTTGAGCCGCAAGGAACGCTTCAGGCGCTCAAGGCCAGCGTGGAGAGCATAACCTCCTGAAGAACCCACTTTCTCCGTGACTACTCAGCCTGTCATTCTTTTGAACGCTGATGACGCTGATCAGGCTGATTTTCGCTGATGATTCAAGAAAAAATCAGCGCGATCAGCGTT
This sequence comes from Anaerolineales bacterium, assembly GCA_034435515.1. Classification (GTDB taxonomy): domain Bacteria; phylum Chloroflexota; class Anaerolineae; order Anaerolineales; family UBA6663; genus DATDRS01. Next base: position 1,397 of record DAOTXG010000690.1, on the reverse strand, counting down.
TTTTCAGCGGTATCAGCGTTCTCCCAGCCTCATAGCGCAGCATATTGTGATCCAGGCAATCGCTGCGCCGCCCGCCAGAGCCAGGCGGTTTCTGCGCCGGTCGCCGTGAGCAGCGCAAACGCCGCCAGCGGCACGCCCGGCGCGCCCAGCGCAACCCCCAGGGCCAGGAGGACCGCCATCACCGCCAGGTTAAGCCCCATCGCCATCGTCACTGGCAGCGTGACGCGGCCCGCCATGAGCACACCCCGGAACCAGCTATGCAGGGACACAATCAAAGGCAGCAAGAAGCCCACTTGCCCACCGGTGACGGCGAGGGCGGTCAGGTCCTCGGTGACGCCCGTGAGCGTGTGGAAGTAGAAGCGCGCGAGCGGGGTAAAGCTCAACAGCGCCAGCAGGCCCAGGCTGGCCAGGCCGATGCGCAAACAGAAGGCGCGCAGAGGGGCGCGGCCGTTCGGCTCGTCAACCAAAGCGATGATGACCTCCGGCAGGGCCAACACAGGGGAGCGGGTGAGGAACAGCAGGCCGGAGGCCACCGGCCACGCGGCCAGCACGCGCTCGGGGTCCGCCGACCGGGCGAGCGCGGCGCTGACGAGCGGTTGAGCCAGCAACAGCAGGAAGGTGCTGGCCGCCAGCGGGGTGTGGAACTTCACCAGGGCCCAGTAACTCAACGCCGGCTGATCCGGCTGCGGCGCCGCCTCGCCGAAGTGGTCGGCAATCAACTTGCGCGCCACCCAGTGCGCGTAGACGGCCTCCACGATCACGCCCACGCTCAACGCATAAGCACCGACCGCCACGCCCGGCACAAGGCCCGTATACGCCAGCAGGGCCGCCGTCCCGGCCGAGGCGAACAGACGCGCTATTGTCCCCTGCCCTACAAAACGGGTTTGCCCAAAGCGAATCATCACGCCCTGCTTGAAACGCCGCCAGGCAATCGCCGCGCTCCAGAAGAGCATGAGGCGCATGCCCAGCCGCACCGGTTCGATCAGGGATTCTGGGACGCCCATCCAACTGCGCACCACCACGTCGAAGAGCGGCGTCCAGCCGACGAGCGCGTGGAGGAGCGTGGTGAGCACGATCAGGTGCAGGGTAAAGCGGCGGAGCATCAGGTAATTCTGGCGGCTGCGGGCGAGGGCCGTGCTGGTCGCCAGCAGCATGATCACCGGGCTTTCGATGGTGATGCTGAGCGAGGCGACGATGCCGAAGGCCGCGATCATCCGCTCGGCCTCGCCCAGGCGCGCCATCAGCGCGGTCGCAAACGGCATCTCGGTGGACATCAGCACCCAGCTGGCCGCGAGCGGGAGCCAGAAGAATAAAATGCGCCGCTGGGTCATGCTTGCGCGCGGCGCATCCGAGCCGATAGCCTGCGTTTGAGTTGTCATGGGCAGAGTTTACCACAG
>DAOTXG010000689.1:0-4058 GCA_034435515.1 Anaerolineales bacterium | reverse complement strand
AAACGGCGAGCCGGGTTGGAGCGTCCGGGTGGGGAGGGCATATCCCTTGAGACGCAGCGCATCGCCAAAATTGAGATCCACGGGGTTGGGGACTGCGCCCGCGCGGGCCTCGATGGCCGGCCCTGGGATCGTCACGCCGGCAGCGATGGGCGCGCCCGCAGCGTCCATGAGAAACACGTGGTCACCCGTGTCGGCCTGCCACAGGCCCACCTCCCAATGCGTGGTCGGGGAGGCGTAGGCGGTGTCGGGCAGCACCACGCGGTAGCGGTCGGCGAACAGGCGGCCCGGCTCCCACATCGTCGTCGCGTTGCGGCCCAGGCCGGGATAGGTGTCGCGTTGAGCCACGACCGCCTCCTCGTCGTCCAGCAGGTGAATGAAAACCGAGTAAGGCAGGTCGGTGCGGCGCAGGGGTTCCCAATAGAGCGTGAGGAAAAGGTGGTCGCCCGGCCCGGCGCGGTCCGAGTTTATCTCGTAACCCTTGAGCATGGCGACGTCGCCGAGGGTCGCGTCCAGCGGCCTGGCGCTGGAGGGCAGTTGCGCGAGGGCCGGCGGCGGGGTGAATGCAGGAAAGAGATAGAGCGCGAGGGCCAGGCCGGAGACGACGAACATCGCGCCAGGCAGAGCGAAGGTAATTGCGGCGCGTAATCGCCCGACCCCATAGGCTTGCAGGCCGAAGACAAACAGAGTCATCAGGGCCGAGAGCGCCGGAAAGACGTAGCGGCCAAAGTAACCGCTCGGCGTCAGCGTGAGCACCGTCATCAGCGCCGCGATTTCGGTCAGCCCGGCGAGGGCGAGGAACAGGATGGGCGTCTTGTCGCCCGGCTCGCGCCGCGCGACGACGCGCCAGATGAGGCCGGCCAGGGCCAGCGCAGAGAGGAGGGTCAACAGGAAGTAAGTCCAATCGGGCAGGGGCAGATCGCCGCGCCCAAAGCGCCCCCAGAAACTCGTCCACGCATACGGCACAGACTGCGGCCACAACCGGATGCCCAGCGCGACCGGCTGGCTGCCGTACGTCTCCAGATCAATGCCCAGGCCGGTCGCCTCGCCGTACACGAGCTGATTGCGGAGGTACCACCAACCGGCGGTGAGCGCCGCGCCGAGGCCGAGCAACACAAGGTGAGCAATGGCCTGGAGATGCCATTGGCATTTGCGCAATGACGTGGGGATGTCATTGCCACGCCAGGCCCACCACAGCACGAGCAAAGCCGCCGGCCCAATGAGGAACGAGATCGTGAGTTTGAAGAGCGCGCCGAGGCCGACGACCGCGCCCAGCGCCAGCGTCCGCCTGTACGTGAAACCGGATTGATACAGGCGCAGACTCAGCCAGACGATGACCGCGCCCAGCGCCGCCGACCCGGCGTCCGTTTGCAATGAGCCGCTGACCGCGAGGAACATCGGCTGGAAGGCGACGACGCCCGCGACGGCTATGGCCGTCGTCTCATCCAGCCAGGCGCGGGCGAGTTGATAGGTGAAGACGACCGTCACACAGCCCAGGAGCAGCGAGGCCAGCCGGGCGACGTGGACGGCGAGCGAAGTCTTCTGGAACGGCCATAGATCCCACGGGCCGTGGACGTACTCGTTCTTGTTGTCCAGGCCGAACTCCCAGTTCCGGTAACCCCAGTAGGGATTGCGGCGCAGGCGGTAATCGTCGAGATCGTCGGCAGGCGCAAACGCCGACAACCCGGCGGCGAGCAGGTAGTAACCCGGCGGCTGGTGGAACTCCGAAGGGTCGTCCACCGTCATCACCGGGAATCTGCGCTGCTCGATCAGGTGACGGACGTAGCGGAAGTGGGGAAACTCGTCGGTCGGCTCGAAGGGCGGAAAGACGAAGTTGTAACCCAGCCCCAACCCGACGTAGAGCGCCAGCAAGAACCAGACCACCCTCGGAACCGGATGCCAGAGTTTCAATGGATGAGAGCATTCGGTCATTGCCCCGGCGATTGCGCCACAGGCGTCCCGTTGGGAAAATCGCAGCACGCTACGCGCAAGGCGAAATCGGCCTACGCCGATTGGATTTGAACCAGCGAAGGCTGGCCTTGCTTTGCGCGTAGCGGGCGCGCGCGAAGCGTCTAACCACCGGTGTCGAAATGCCGAATCCTCTCTGGATGTGTGTTCGGAGAGGGACATAGGTCACGCCGGGCGATAATAACACGCGCCTCGGGGGGTGACAAGCGTCACTCCGCGCGATACACCCGCAGCGTCTCCGTGCGCGCTTCGGGCGCGATCAACCGGACGTTGGCCTGAATGTCCGCCAGGTGCTGTTGCACGGCGGAAGCGGCGATCCCCGGCGGCGCGTACGTGGTGAAGAACACGTTGCGGGTGTTCGACGTGATGCGCGTGCGCTGGTCAGGCCCGTAGATAATGCTGGAGGTGACGCCCTCGGCGTCCGCGATGAACATATCGCCTGGCTTGAGGGTCTCGGTCTTGCCGTTGAGCAGGATGTACTGCTCGCCGCCACTGGTGAGGGCCACGTCGAGCCGCAGCGGCGCGCGCAGCGCGTCGAGGTCGTGTCCCGCCGTGAGCAGGTGGTTCTGAAGCTCGGCCATGAACATCGCTTCGACGAGCGCGGCGGCGCGCGGCAGGGGCTTGCCCTTCAACGCCACAGACTCGAGCTGCAGCAGGACGTGATAACTCTTCTTGAACCGGTTGTAGTAGGTAACGTAGGGCTGGAGGGAAGGCAGCGCGCTCAACGCCGCGCGGTCGGAGCGGGCGAACTGCGCGCGCAGCCGCGCCTCCAGCTGGGCCTTGCGTTCTTCCAGCGCCGGGTGATGTTCCGGGTTGGCGACCTCGCGCATCACCAGCACGCCCTGCGCGGCGCCGGGATAAGAAGTTTTCCACGTTGCGGATACGGTCAACATATCAGTCTATGGGGCTTTTTCAATGGCTGTGACGGGAAACGTATTGCGTCCCAAAGGGATGCTCCGCGATATTGCGTATTGCGTATTGCGTATTGCGTATTCCGTATTGCGTGTTGCGTATTCCGTAAGCTAAATTGAAAGTGATTGTGGGTTGTGACGCTGGTTGTCACAGGAGTCTGGTATGCTAACTGTACCACAACGAACGTGAAAAGTAAGATTAGTCAGACGCTTCGTGTCTGGCAGCCGGTGATAAAGTACCTGCATGGTTGTCCTTGCGGCGCTCGCCGGTAGGTGAGAGCGTTCCGCATCTAGGGCCTTGATACCCGTGCGGCTGCGCCGCACGGGTATCGTACGACCGGGAAGGCGGGCCGGCTGGCGGGCAACTGCCCTCCGCCGGAAGTCTTGCGATCACGAGGATACCTGACGGGGAAAGGCTGGCGCTTGCCGCCTGGGCCGCAAGGCGAGGCGGCCAGGCCAGCCGGAACCCGCCATGAATCGTGATCCCACTTCCGCCGGTGAGTCCGGCCTGTCTTCCCGGTGGCGATGCAATCTCCGCCACAAACTATATCAGTTTCCTAATCGTTTACGGGCAGTTTTGTCAACGGATTGAGCGGATTGAACCGCTTCGCGAAAATCCGATAAATCCGTTCCATCCGTTGACAAAAAACAGGAGGCGCAATGAACATCCGAACTGTCGTCGAAGTGCAGGAATACGAGCGTGGCCTGTTATACCGCAACGGGCGCTTTGTCCAGGCGCTGGAACCGGGGCGCTACGTGCTCTGGTTCTGGCAGCACCAGCGGATTGACAAGGTGGACATCCGCGAGACCAGCCAGACGGTCGAGGGCCAGGAGATTCTGACCAGCGACAAGATCGGCGTGCGGGTGACGCTGGTGGCGCAGTTCAAGGTCGTCGACCCGGTCGCCGCCCGACATACCGTCGAGAACTACGCCGTTCAACTGTACCAGGATTTGCAGTTGACGCTGCGCGAAAGCATCACCGGCCGGACGATAGAGGAAGTGCTCAAAGACCGCGACGCGCTGTCCGCTCAATTGCACCAGGCTGTCGCGCCGCGCGCCGAGAAGTACGGCGTCACGCTGAACCGCGTCGGCGTCAAGGACATCATCCTGCCCGGCGTGGTGCGCACCGTGTTACTGCAGGAAGTGGAAGCCGACCTGAAGGGCCGCGCCAGTCTCGTCGCC
>DAOTXG010000688.1:0-3158 GCA_034435515.1 Anaerolineales bacterium | reverse complement strand
GTCTTGTGGCTGGGGGGTGAGCCTCCCGGCAAGGTAATCGGGCAGAGTCTCAATCAGCAGTTCTGCGCCCAGCCGGGCGAGGCGCTCGGCGAGGGTCTGCGCGGTGTCGTCCGGGCGGATCGGCTCGGCGCGCTGGGCAAGCACCGGGCCGGTGTCCAGGCCGACGTCCATCCGCATGATGGTCACGCCGCTCTCGGCGTCCCCTACGAGGAGGGCGGCAGGGATGGGGGCCGCGCCGCGATGCCGGGGGAGCAGGGAAGCGTGGACGTTGACGCAGCCGTGCGCGGGCAGATCGAGCACGGTGGGCTTGAGGATCTGCCCGAAGGCGGCGACGACGATCAGATCGGGCGCCCAGGCGGCGAGTTGGGCCATCGCTTCCGGCTCGCGCAGCCTGGCGGGCTGGATGACGGGCAGCCCGATTTGCCGGGCGAGACGCTGGACGGGCGACTCGGCGAGACGCTGGCCGCGCCCGGCCGGGCGGGCGGGCTGCGTGACCACGCCGACGACGGGATACTGCGCGGCGAGCGCTTGCAGGGTTGGCGCGGCAAAGGCTGGCGTCCCCAGAAAGACGATTTTGGTCACGGCGGCGCATTCTAGCACAGAGGGGAGGCCGGTGAAAATGACAGCTGGAGGTGTCCCTCACAGGTTGTCAGGGGATTGGCGTGGGAGCGGCTTGTAGCCGCGACAGTCGTGGTTGCAGACCGCTCCCACGGACAAGGTTGCCGTGCTCACGGCTGAAGGGCTTGCGCCATGCCGCGAATGGCGTACAATCTGCTTCAGCGCGACACTTTTGCCGCCGCCAGGTGTTCTATAGAATAGGCCCTTGCCACCCGGCGCGGCATCAAACCCTATCTTCACAAGGAGAAACCAAAATGAGCAGTGATCCGATGATGAGCGATGTGACTAGCGATGATAAGCTGTGGGCTTTGTTGACGTACGTCTTCTCGCCGCTCGTTCCGATTATCATCATGTTGATGGCAGATAAGAGGGAGCGACCCTTTATCAAAAGTCACAATGTCCAGGCCCTGATTTTGGGGATCATCGCGGTCGTCACGTCCAGTTTTTGCATTGGCATCCTGGTCTGGTTCTACCAGGTTTACTGCGGCATTCAGGCTTATGGCGGCAAGCCGGTCGTCGTCCCGATCATTACCGACTTCGTCAAGAATCAAGGCTGGGCCTGACTCTTCGCCGTGCTTGCCTCGTGAGCCGCGCCTCGCGCAGGCTTCTCGAGTCAGGGTTTTAGCCACCCTCCCGTAGGTTGACGAACCTGCGGGAGGGTTCTTAATTGCTACCTTGCCTGTCCTGCTGCGTATAGGTGTAACGACATGCACGTAAAGGACAATGCGACATGACCAGTGACATTTCCAACGAACCGAGTTTCCCGTCCGGCCCCAGCGGCGCGGGACTGCTCTCACCCTCCGACGAGCGCACCTGGGCCATGCTGGCCCACCTGAGCGTGTTGCTCAATCTGGTGACCGGCTTTTTAGGCGTCATCGCGCCGCTCGTCATTTATCTCGTCTACAAAGACCGCTCGCGCTACTTAGCCTTTCAGTCTATGCAGGCGTTTGTGTTCCAGCTCGTGTGGTGGGCGGGCGGCGGCGCGCTCGTTGGTTTTGCCTGGCTCGTCACAGGCTTGCTCAGCGCCATCCTCATTGGCCTGCTGTGCATTCCGGTCGCGCTCGTGATTACACTCCTGCCGCTCGCCGCCGTCGGGTATGGCGTGATCGGCGGCATTAAATGCAGCCAGGGCGAAGACTTCCGCTACTGGCTCATCGGCGACTGGGTGGCCAGAAACTTTGGTCTGGCCTCGTAACTGCCAGGCGAAGAGAACGCAGATTCCGCTGATGCAAACGCTGATTTTCGCTGAGGTCTTGAAGAAATTGGTCTTCGATACCAACCACACTTGAGTTTTCCAAATGAAAGACCTCACAGGTCCTGGAGACCTGTGAGGTCTGCTCGAAATTTCCACTTGCGCTTGGAATAACAGGCTCCGCAGCGAGCCTGTTTTGTTTTGCCAGAGGAGCAAGGCTGAGATAAGATTGGCCTCATCCCCTACCCCCGGCCCCTCCCCCCTCTCCTGGGCCGCAAGCCCAGGAGAGGGGGGAGGGGTGGCGCAAAGCGCCGGGGAGGGGGGTGAGGCATTGCATGGCTTCCAAACGTTGGATTGTTTCCCCGCCGCTCACCGATTCCGCCCGCGCGGCCTTGCGCGATTATCCGCCCATCGTCGCCCAGCTGCTGTTCAATCGCGGCTACGCCGACCGCAGTCAGGCCGAGGAGTTCCTTTCGGGTCAGTTAGCCCGTTCGGATGATCCCTTCCTGATTATGGGCCTGGGCGAGGCGGTGGAGCGGCTGCGGGCGGCGATCACAGCCGGGGAGCACATTGCCGTCTATGGCGATTACGACACCGACGGCGTGACGGCCACGGCGCTGCTCGTGCAGGTGCTCACCGTGCTGGGCGCGAACGTGCAGCCTTATATCCCCGACCGCGAAGACGAAGGCTACGGCCTGAACGACAACGCGCTGCGCAAGCTCAAGGACGGGGGCGCGCATCTCGTCATCACCGTAGATTGTGGCATCCGCTCGCTCGCCGAAGCCGACACGGCCCGCGCCCTCGGCCTCGACCTCATCATCACCGACCACCACCATCCTGGCCCTGAATTGCCGCGCGCGTTGGCGGTCGTCAACCCCAAACAGCCGGGCGACGAGTATCCCGAAAAAAATCTGGCGGGCGTGGGTCTGGCCTACAAAATCGCGCAGGGACTCATCCGGCCCATGAGCGACAGGCCTCCGATTACCGCCTCGGACGTCTTGGACCTGGTCGCGCTGGGCACGGTGGCCGACCTCGCGCCGCTGACGGGCGAGAACCGCAAACTGGTGCGCGACGGCCTGAGAATGCTGAACCGGGCGCGGCGCGAGGGCGTGAAGTCGCTGTTGATGGTTTCGCGGCTCAAGCCGGGCGCGGTGGACGCGACCGCGATTGGCTTTGCGCTCGGCCCCCGACTGAACGCGGCCGGCCGGTTGGAGTCGGCGCTGGCCGCCTACAACCTGCTCACGACCGCCGACGTTTTCACCGCCAACCAGCTTGCGACGCAGCTCGAACAGCAGAACCGCGACCGGCAGACCCTGACGCGGCTGATGCATCTCCACGCCCGGCAAAT
>DAOTXG010000687.1:0-10572 GCA_034435515.1 Anaerolineales bacterium | reverse complement strand
CTTTGCCGGGGAAGTAGACGCCGCCGTCGCGCGCCTCCTGGCACTCAAATTGCGCTTGTATGGGACGTTTGACGCCGCTCAGGTGCTGCGCCCGGAGAGCGGTTTGAGCGTGTTGGGCGGGGGGGAAAGCGCGGCGCGCGCGTTGGCGCAGGCGGCGGCGACTGTGGTCGGCCTGACATCCGAGGAATGGGCGGCCCGCGCGCCCGACCCGCCGACGCCGACCGAGCGCCTGGTGTTTTTCACCGACGTCCGCACGGGGCGCCAATGCTCGACCTGTCCGGCGTTTCCCCTGCTGGACGAGAAGGCGCTGGAACGGGCCGTCGTCCGGCTCTATGGCCCGGGCGGGAGCGCCCAGGTGCGCGAAGGTAATTTGCAGAGTTTCGGTTTCGACGAACTGGCTGACCATTTGAACACAACGGCGGCGTCCCCGCCTGAGGTGACCGAAGGCACGCCCACGCCGCCGCCTTCCCCGGTGGAAACAGCACTCGCTCAGTCGGATTGGATCATCTTCAATATGTTGAATGTAGGGCCGGAGTCGCCGTCGTCAGGCGTCGTCTCGGCGTTTCTCGATCAGCGCCCTGACCTGGTCCGCGACAAGAGAGTCGTCGTCTTTGCCTTCAACGCGCCGTATTATCTGGATGCGACCGAGGTCAGTAAACTGGCGGCGTTCTATGCGCTCTACAGCAAGACGCCGGTTTTTGTGGACGTGGCGGCCCGCTTGCTGTTCCGTGAACTGACGCCCCGCGGCGCGCCGCCGGTGTCCGTGCCCAGCGTGGGTTATGACTTGACCCAGGCGACCTCGCCGGATCCCCGGCAACTCATCGAGATCTTCACTAACCAGCCGCCCATCTCCGGCACGGCAACAGCGCAACCCGTCGGCCTGAGGAAAGGCGAGACGCTACCCTTGCGGACTGGGGTGATCCTTGATCTCAACGGCCATCCGGTCCCGGACGGCACACCCGTGCGCTTTTCGGTCTTGTATCAGGGCGACGAGCTGCCCGCGGTGCTGAGCGCTGCGACGCAGGGCGGCGTGGCGGCGACCGAACTGACGCTTAACCGCACCGGCCAATTGCAGATCACCGCTTCCAGCGAGCCGGCTTTCTCCTCCGCCATATTGCAGATTGCCGTCGAGGAAGACACGGCCAGCATCGTCGTGATCACCCCGACGCCGCTGCCGACGGACACGCCCCAGCCAACGCCGACGGCGACGCCTGTCACTCCTACCCCAACGCCGCAACCCACCCCCATTCCCACTCCCCCCTCGCCGCCGCCCGGGCGTGTGGCCGGACGCGATTTCTTCATGATGCTCTTGGGCCTGGCAGCCGCCATTTTTACCGGTTATCGCTTGAGCGGCTCAGGGACCAACCCTCGCCAGCAAGTCCGCGTGGCGCTGGCCGGCGCCATCGGCGCGCTGGCCGGTTACAACTTTTTCGCGCTTGGCCTGCCGGGCGCCGATCTGGCCCTATCCGTTGGGGCGTGGGCCGCCTCGGTCTGCGTGCTCGTCGGCGCGGCCCTGGGCCTGGCGGCGGGTTGGTATTGGTTCGTGCGCCGGACGCTGTAGGGGCAAGGCTTGCCCTTGCCCCTTGCTTGCCCTCGCCCCTTGCTTGCCCTTGCCCCTTGCCCGCACAGGGGCAACCGCAAGGGTTGCCCCTACGGCAGGGGAAAGGGAAATAGCGTCAGGATCAGCGCCAGCAGCAGCAGCCCGGCGGCGGTGATGGCCAGATAACGATCAATCGGGGTGGGGAGGCCGGGCAGGCGAATGGTCGGCTGGACGACGATGGTGTGGCCGTCGTCGCGCAGGCGGACGCTCGCGCCTGAGCGCAGCGCCTCGCTAAACGTCGGCACGTCCGGCGGGCGGTCGTCGGGGTGGAGAGCCAGCGCCCAGAGAATCGCGCGCTCTACACTGGGCGAGATAGCCGGATTGAGCATGTGCGGCGCGGAGAGCGACTCGGGGCGCAAAAAGCGTTGCTTGGCTTCGGCGGGCGGCTCGTTCGTCAGCAGATGATAGAGCGTCGCGCCAAAGGCGTAAATGTCGGTGCGCACGTCGGTGTGGCCGGTGTCGCCGCCATATTGTTCGAGCGGGGTATAGTGCGCCGTGCCGAGGCCTTGCACAATGGTCACCGTCCGCTCGTCCGGCGCGAGCACTTTTACCAACCCGAAGTCCACGAGTTTCAACACGCCGTTGGGCGTGAGCTTAAGGTTGGAGGGTTTGATGTCGCGGTGGACGATGGGCGGCGTCTGGCTGTGCAGGAACTCCAGCGCGCTGCCCAGTTGAGTTGCCCAGCCGAGCACCTCGTCTTCCGTCAGAAAGCGGCCGTTCTGGCGGGCCTCGTCCATGATCGTCTTGAGGTCGCGACCGGGCACGAAGTCCATGACCAGGTAGTCGTGGCCTTCTTCCGAGAAGAAGTCGGAGACTTTGGGCAGGTTGGGGTGGTCGAGGCGCGCGAGGACAGAAGCCTCGCGGTAGAATTGATCACGAGCCTGCTGTTGGGTCTCCGGCGGCAGAGAAGCATCGTTCTGGACTTCCTTGATCGCGCACAGCCGACCTTCCAGGATCAGGTCCTCGGCCTGATAAATGCTGCCCATGCCGCCTTGCCCGATGTGATGCGTGACCCGGTACCGGTCCCGCAGCACATCTCCAACGTGGAGTGGCGGCAACATATCGTCAACCTCGATTTGATTGGTAGACCGCGAAGCGTGAGCGAGAGATATGGGTTAACCCGCCCGGGCCGGGCAGTCCCGGCGTCGGGCCACTCTCTCGGCTGGCCCGTGGACTGTCTCGGCCGCGCTTAGGGCGGCTCACGTGCTTGACCTTCGCTGTGAGCGGTATTATAACCTGAACTCCATCCGACGACACTATGGCCGACCGAGAGGACGTTCCAATTCTCATCGCGCAGACGGGCCCGGCGACCGGCCAGCGCTGGGCGCTGGCCAAAACGACGCTGACGATTGGCCGCGACGCCGAGTGCGACATCATCATCCCCGACCGCCAGGTCAGCCGCCTGCACGCGCGCCTCACGCGGGTGGACGACGGCTTTCAGATCGAAGATTTAGGCAGCAAGAATGGGACGCACGTCAACGGCGCGCTGGTGCAGGGCGCGCGCCGCCTGCAGGACGGCGATTTAATTCAGGTGGCGCTGGTCGCGAAACTCGTCTACGTCGGCTCAGAGGCGACCATGCCCCTGCGAGTGGAGGCCCGCCCGACGGCGGGCGGCGGCCGTTTGCGCCTCGACAGCGCCGCCCGCCGGCTGTGGGTCGACGAACGCGAGATGGATCCGCCGCTCTCCGTCCCTCAATTCCGCTTTCTAGAATTGCTCTATCAACATGCGGGCCAGGTTTGTTCGCGCGAGAGGGTGATCGAGGCGGTGTGGCCCGAGGCGCACGGCGTGGGCGTCTCGGAGCAGGCGATTGACGCGTTGGTGCGCCGCCTGCGCGACCGCCTGGCCGAAATGGACCCCGACCATCAGTACGTCGCCACCGTGCGCGGGCACGGGTTTCGGCTGGATAACCCTCCGGCGTGACGCGGGTATGGGGATGCCCGTCGGCGGCAAGCGCCGGCGTAGGGACTTGCAAAAGAATAACTCCGCAGTTTGCTCCGGCTGGATTTGCGCGAAGCGTCCAGCCGCCTGGCCGCCGGATTGCAAATCCGGCGGGAGCGGTGTTATTCCTTGACGAGTCCTAGGGCTTATATCATTGGGACACTATCGGCTCCCCGTGATGTAATTCTCCAGCTGTTCGATGATGAATTCCTGCTCGGAGATGATCGCCTTGACCACGTCCCCGATGGAGATCACACCAGCCAGTTGATTGTCGGCGAGCACCGGCAGGTGGCGGACGCGCTTGTTGGTCATCAGCGCCATGCACTCCTCGACGCTCTGATCGGCGCGCACGCACACGACCCGCTCCGTCATAATCTCGCGCACGAGGGTATCGCGGGAGGTCTTGCCTTTCAGCGCGATCTTGCGGGCGTAGTCGCGCTCGGAGAGGATGCCGACCAGCGCGCCGTCGTCGAGCACCAGCAACGCCCCGACGTCCTTCTCGGCCATCAGTTGGAGGGCCTCATACACCGTAGCGTCCGGGCCGATGGACCAGATGGCGCTGCCCTTGGAGCGCAGCAATTGGTTGACGGTGGTCATGGGATTCTCCTTTCTATGGCGTGTTTCTCCTTATGCCTGCCAAAGGCGACAGATTTACTATAAGTTAGTGTAATCCTATTAAGCCACTTGTCAAGAAGGTACTCCATGCCCATCCGTCACGACCTGCAACCGATGCGAGACTACCAGTTGACGAAGAAGTACGCCCAGCCGGAGGTCGTCGGCTTCTGGCGCGACTTCAGCCGCCAGGGCTTGCAGGCCTGCGAGGCTGCGATGCTGGAGCGTTACGCGCCGCCCCCAGCCCAGGTGCTTGACCTGGGCTGCGGAAGCGGGCGCGCCGGCCTGGCGCTCATCCCGCAAGGCTACGACGTTATCGGGCTGGACCTGAGCGACGAGATGCTCGCGTCGGCGCGCGCCTTGCACCGCGAAGCCGGACTGCCCACAAAATTCGTGCGGGCCGACCTGCGCGCCATTCCCTGCCGGAGCCAAAGTTACGACGTCGCGCTGATCTTCATCGCCGCTCTGCAGCACATTCCTGGCCGGGCAGCCCGTCGGCAAGCGCTCGCCGAGGTCGCGCGCTTCCTTCACCCGCGCGGCGTCCTGATCCTGGCGCTGGACAACCTGGCCCCCGCGCTCGCCTGTTATGCGTGGTGGGCGTGGCGCAAGTTGGGGGCCGTTTTACGACTGCGCGATGCAGGCAGGGAGGCAGGGGAGCAGTCCACTCACTCCGTTCGGGGCGCTTCGCGAGGGAGCAGGGGAGGAAACACTTCCGCCGATGCGATGCTGGAGTCGCGGCGGGGCCAGGCGGGCGCTCTGGCATGGCATCTGCGCGGCCTGGCTCGTACCTTACGCTGGCGCACGTGGCCTGGCCTCCTGGATGCCTTGCGCTGCCTCCGGCTGCTCGGCGGCGAAGCCGGCGACGTCGAGATCAATCAAGTCAGCCTTACGCCGACCAGCGGGATGGTGTATTATCATCTCTATCGCCACGCCGAACTGATTGCCGATGCGGCCTCCAGCGGTTTCAGTTTGCTCGGCTATCATTCGGGCCGCGAATTGAACGAGGGACAGACCTTCGCACCGCGCGTCCGTCAGTTGGATAAGCAAGTGTTGTACGCTTTTCAAAAAACTTCGTCCGATGTGGTTCCCGTTGGGCTTCCTCATCCCTGCGGCGGGCGGCGAAAAACCTGGGGAGGGGGAGACGGATGGCTTTTCTCACCGCGGGGAGGCGCAGCGCCAGCAGGACGAGGACAATCGCGCCGAAGAGGAGCGGCTGGCGAATGTCGGCTTTGACGAGCCAGAGGTAGTGGACGATGACGAGCGGCGCGGTGAGGTAGACTAGCCGGTGCAGCGTCTTCCACTTTTTGCCGAGCAGCCGCATCGAGGCCTGCGTGGAGGTAAGGGCCAGCGGGATGAGGGTGAGGAAGGCCGCGAAGCCGACGAGCGCATAGCGCTTCTCGAAGATGGCTTCGTAGATCAGGCCGAGGTCAAAGCCGTAATCCAGGCCGACGAAGATGAGGAAATGCAGGCAGACGTAAAAGAAGGCGTACAGGCCGAGGGCGCGGCGCACCTTGAGCGCCGCGCGGAAGCCGAAGACGGTATTGAGTGGCGTGCAGGACAATGACAACACCAGCAGCACGAGCGCGGTCTTGCCCGTGCGGAAGGTGACCTCCTGGATCGGGTTGGCCGTCAGGTTATCGTTGAAGAAGTCCCAGACGAGGACGGCCAGCGGGACGAGCGAGCCGAGGTGGACAGCGATTTGGAAGGGGGTGAATTTGAAACGGGGCATGGTGATGTGGAGGTCAGAGGTTAGAGGCTGGAAATTGGAGGCGCGCTGGTGTGATACGGCGCCTCTAACCTCCAATTTCCAATCTCCAACGTCGGGATCAATAGTGTACCCGCAAATCCATCCCCGCATACAGGTGGGCGACTTCTTCTTCGTAGCCGTTGAACATGAGCGTCTTGCGGCGGCCCAACTCGCCCAGGCGGCGCTCGGTGGCCTGCGACCAGCGCGGGTGGTGCACGGCCGGGTTCACGTTGGCGTAGAAGCCGTACTCGTGCGACGCGGCGGCCATCCACAGCGACACAGGCATCTCGGCTACCAGGTCAATCTTGACGATGGCTTTGATGCTCTTGAAGCCGTACTTCCACGGCACGGCCAGGCGGAGCGGCGCGCCATCCTGCGGCGGGAGGGGCTTGCCATACAGCCCGGTGACGAGCAGGGCCAGGTCGTTCATCGCCTCGTCCAGCCGCAAGCCCTCGACGTAGGGCCAGCTGAACCAGAAGTCGTTCTGGCCCGGCATCTTGTCGGGCGCGTAGATGGTCTCGAAGCGCACGTATTGGGCGTCGGAGGTCGGCTCGACTTCGGCGAGGAGCTTGTGGAGCGGGAAGCCCTGCCAGGGGGCGACGAAAGACCAGCCCTCGACGCAGCGATGGCGGTAGATACGCTCTTCCTGCGTGAACTTCTGGAGCAGGTCTTCAATGCCGTAGGTCTTGGGGTTCCTCACCAGCCCTCCCACTTGCACCGTCCACGGCGAAATGGGGAAATCCGTGGCTAACCGGGCGACGGCTTCCTTATCCTGCGAGAACTCGTAGTAGTTGTTGTAATTCGTGATGATGTCGTAGGACGTCACCGGGTCGCCCAGCTCATCAGTTTTCCCGGCGGCCGCCGTCGGCGCGACTTGTCCACCAGCGGGGGCCGGCGTGCTCTTGGGGCCGCAGGCGCTGAGGGCGAGCGAAGCCGCCGCCAAAGCCCCGGCCTTGAGAAACTGGCGCCGAGAGAAATAAATGTGTTCGGGGGTGATTTCGGAGGAGTGAATCTTAACCATCCTTACCGCCTTCCTTCCGCAAGGGTTTTCTTTCGCCGCGAATTGCACGAAAAATTCGCGCATATTCGCGTAATTCGTGGCAAAAAGGTCATTTCAATAGAGTCCAATGTAGCCGGGAGATATTACAGAAAGATGTCGAGAGACGGGGGATCAGTCGGGAAAAAACAGGCTGCGCAGCAGCAGCCCCGCGCCCAGGGCGATGGCGAGCACGGGCAGGAAGGCCCGGTCGTTCACCACGCCCCAGTTTTCCAGCAGCCAGAACGCGCCGAGCGCCAGGATCACCACGCCGCCCGCCAGCCCCCGCCCTCGGCGGCGCTGCACCGAACGCCCCAGCATCCACAACCCCGCGCCGACGACGACCAGCGGCCATAGGTTAAACAGGTCGCGCGGCACGAGGCCAAAGTTGTTGAGCAGGAAAGCGATCCCGAGGATGACGAACAGGATGCCCCAGAAGAGCGTCGGACGGTTAACGCCGAACATCGGCTGCCTCACAGTTTTTTCTCCAGCACCCAGCACGCCTCCTCCATGACCTGCTCCTGTCCCTCCTCGTCGGTGAATCGCCAGACGCCGGGGTCTTCGGCGAAGATGCGGTAGCCAAGCCGCTGATACAACCTCAGCGCGCCCGGATTTTCCTTCCCGGCGGCGATCACGGCCGTGTCGAAGCCCCGCGCCCGCAGCGCCTCTTCGGCGGCGGCGATTAACCGCGTGCCCGCTCCCTGCCCCTGCCACGCCGGGCGCACGCGCAGGGCATACAGGTACGCGCGGCGCTGGCCGTCCGCGTAGTGCGAATCCTGGCCGCGGAGTTGGACGAACACCTGCCCGACCATGGCGGCGTCGGCCACGGCAACGAGCAGGATGCGCTCGCCGCGCTGCATCGCCTCAAACGTCTCACGGAAGACGCTGCGGTAGAGGGCGTACTCGCCCTCCCACTCCAGCCCCGGCAGGTCGGACTCGACCATGAGGCGGATGGTGACGCGGTCGGCGGAGATGAGGGGGAGGTTGGTCATGTGGTTGAGTGGTTGGGTGGTTGGGTGGTTGGGTGGTTGGGTGGTTGGGTGGTTAGGTGGTTAGGTGGTTGGGTGGTTGGGTGGTTGTCAATCGGGCTTCAACAACTGTTCCAGCAAGGCCCGCTCCCCCTTCACCTCCATCACTTCCCCATTCAGGCGGGCGGCGCGCAGGGACCACAAGATCTTTTTGAAATCCGGCCCCGGCGTCAGGCCCAGCGCGATCAAGTCGTCGCCAGTCGTCGCGGCTTTCGTAAACCGCCAGCGGGCGAGGTAGTCATTCAACACCGGGCGCGCTTCGGCGTGCAAGACGTAGGCGGCAATCACGCCCAACTCGCTCAACCGGTCGAGAGCCGCCGTCGCCTCGCTGGCGCGCGCCCAACCGGGTTTGAGCGTCGCCGCCTCGACAACCGCCTGGAAAGTTCCCCGGTTGACGTTCAACCGCGTGAGCGCTGCCTCAGTTTGAGCGAGGTCACTGCCCCGGAGCAGCAATGCGAAATAGGAGGCTTCGGGTTCGGGGGATGAAGTGATGCGCCAGTCCGTAATTGGTAATTGGTAAATGGCCTGGGCCCGCGCGGACTCGTCCAGGCCCCAGCGCAGCGCGGGATGGACGTGGCGGAGAACCCCCAACTCGTCCAGCCGGGCCAGCATCGCCGCGGCTTTCGGCTCACGGAAAATCAACTCGAACTCGCGCTGGACGCGGTCGCCCGTAAGCGCGGCGAGTGAGGCCCACGCGCCCGGAAATAGAGCCAACGTCTCCGGCGCGATGGTGAAGCCGAGCCGTTGTTCGTAGCGCACGGCGCGGAACATCCGCGTTGGGTCGTCCTGAAAGCTGAGGGGGTGGAGAACTCGTGTAACGCGCGCCGTCAGGTCGGCCTGCCCGCCGTGCGGATCGAGCAGCTCGCCAAAGTGCTCGCCGTCTACCCGCAAAGCCAGTGCGTTGATCGTGAAGTCCCGGCGGCGCAGGTCGTCTGCGATGGACGCAGGCGTCACGACGGGCAGAGCGGCGGGTTGAGGATACGTCTCCGTGCGGGCGGTGGCGAAGTCAACCGCCAGGCCCCCTGGGTTGATCCACGTCGCGGTTTTGAACGGCGTGTGCACGACGACCTCGCCGCCCAACTCGCGGGCCAGGGCGCGCGCCAGCCTCGGCGCATCGCCGTCCACGACAAAATCAAAATCCCACCGGGGTGCACCGCGGTCATCTGGGGGCAGGCCGAGCAGCAAGTCGCGCACAAACCCGCCGACGAGATAGACCGGCAGGCCGTCCGCCTCAGCCGCGCGGCTCACCTCAGCCAGCAGGCGGCGGCGGTCGGTCGGCAGGGTTTTTTCAATCAGAGCACGAGTGTGAACCATAAACGTACAGCCTTAACCGCAAAGGGCGCAAAGCTTACGTTTTACGCTTTACGTTTTACGCTTCGCGTATTGCGTATTATACTCATGTCCATGACTCGCCTCATCGCCATCGCCAATCAGAAGGGCGGGGTCGGCAAGACGACGACGGTCAACCTCGGCGCCGGGCTGGCGGAGCGCGGACGCGCGGTGCTGTTGGTTGACCTCGACCCGCAGGCATCACTCACCCTCGCGCTGTGCGGCCGGCCGGACAGCCTTCTTGCCGACGAGTTACCGATTACTATCTACTCCGCCCTGATGAAAGCCTTGCGCGGCGAAGCGGATCCCCTCGACGGCTCAATCCAAAACACCGCCTCCGGCCTGCGGCTCATTCCTGCCTCCATCGAGGTGTCTGCCGCCGAGATGGGCCTGGTGCGCGAGCCGCTCGGGGTCTTTGCGCTGCGCGACTGCCTGGCTTCGCTGCCCGAGACCTACGACTACATCCTGGTGGATTGTCCGCCCACGCTCGGCATCCTGACGGCCAACGCGCTGGCCGCCGCGAATGAAGTCCTCGTCCCTCTGCAGGCCGACTACCTCGCTCTGCGCGGCGTGGATTTGCTCCTCGGCACGATTGCCAAAATGCAAAAGCGCGCCAACCCCGGCCTCCGCGTCCTCGGCCTCCTGCTCACTCTCGCTGACCTGCGCACACTGCACGCGCGCGAAGTCGTCGCCGCCGCCCGCGCCGCGTTCGCCGAGCGCCTCCCTGTCTTCGACGTCATCGTCCCCTACAGCGTGCGGTTCAAAGAGGCGCCGTTGGCGAATGCCAGCATTCTACAATCCGGGACAATGCGCATACCCGTAGCGCAATGGCCGACCCGGACGCCGATTGTCTGGGCGCTGTTCAAAGCGGCTGGCGTGCCAGTGGCGGCGTAGTCGTCGAGTACACCCAGACTAAACTATTCTACCCAACGTAAGAATTATTGCTTTTTCGTTTGCCCCGACCTCGCCCCTCTCGCAGATTGTGATTAATTTCACAAGTTTGGCGTCTCTGACGGCGGCCTGTCTCAAATTGGGGCTTGACAAGCCTCACAAACAGGTATAAAATGACTTACGATAATGGCACTTATAGAAAGCCATTAGAGAGGAGCAATAATGGACACTCAGACAGCACTCACGACTCAAGCAACCGACCTCCGAGCCGTCATCCGTCTTGCCTGTGACGGGCTGAGTAGTGAACACTCCCGCCGGGCCTACGAGAAGGCGCTGACAGATTTTCTCGCGTGGTACATGGCGGAAGGCAAGCCCGGCCTGAGCAAGGCG
>DAOTXG010000686.1:0-1918 GCA_034435515.1 Anaerolineales bacterium | reverse complement strand
ACGTGAGCCTGGAACAGGACGAGGTGCAGCCGCTATTCAGGCGGCTGCTGCGCGACGTGGAGACCATGCTGGCGCTCGGCGTCATCCACGGCGACTTCTCGGCCTACAACGTGCTGTACTGGGAGGGCGAAGTCAAGATCATTGACTTCCCGCAGGTCGTCAGCCCGCGCGACAACCCCGACGCGCGCTTCATCTTCGGGCGCGACGTGGAGCGGCTGTGCCAGTACTTCGCCAAATACGGCGTGCGCGCCAACCCGCGCCGGATGGCGCGCGCGCTGTGGGACAAGTACGTGAAGGCCAACACGGTTGTGGGGAACGCTGATTTCGCCGATGAGCCGCTGATGAGCGCTGAGTGATTAAAAAAATCAGCGATCATCAGTCTAATCAGCGTTATCAGCGTTCCTAAAACTCCGATGAATCTGAACCTCCTCACTCACTACCTCCGCCCCCAGCAAGGGCGCGTCCTGCTCATGGCCGCGCTCCTGCTGGGCGGCATCGGCCTGCAGCTCGTCAACCCCCAGATCATCCGCTACTTCCTCGACACGGTGCAAGCCGGCGGCGCGGAGGCGGCGCTGTTGACTGCGGCCGGCCTTTACCTCGGCTTCGCGCTCGTCCAGCAAACGGCTAAGTTAGCCGCCAACATCGTGAGCCAGAACGTCGCGTGGACGGCGGTCAACGCGCTGCGCCGCGACCTCACTCAGCACTGCCTGCGCCTGGATATGCCCTTTCACAAAGAGCATACTCCTGGCGTGCTCATCGAGCGCATAGACGGCGACACCTCCGACCTGTCCCTCTTCTTCTCCGAGTTCGTCGTCAACGTGCTGGGCAACGGGCTGCTGACGCTGGGCATCCTCGTCCTGCTCTACCGCGAGGACTGGCGCGTGGGCGCAGGCCTGTCGCTCTACGTCGTCGTCACGCTGCTCGTCCTCAACGCGGCGCAGAATCTGGCCGTCAAACGCTGGGCTGCCGCGCGCCAGGCCAGCGCCGAGCAATACGGCTTCGTCGAGGAGCGCCTCGTCGGGGCCGAGGATTTGCGCGCGAACGGCGCCGTGCCTTACACCCTCTACCGCCTGCAGCAACTAATGCGCCGCTTCCTGGAAAAATACCGCGCGGCCTACACCCTCCAGACCGTCGTCGGCAACTTCACCAGCCTGCTCGCAGTGACGGGCTACGCCATCGGCCTCGGCCTGGGCGCTTATCTGTTCCTGCAGGGGCAGGCTTCACTCGGCGCGGCTTACCTCATCGTCCACTACACCGCCATGCTCTCCGAGCCTTTGCAGAACATCCGGCGGCAGCTGCAAAACCTGCAGCAGGCCGCCGCCAGCCTCGGGCGCATTCAGGAACTGTTCGCGCTTCAACCGCAGGTGCGAGACCGCCCCACGGCGCGCGCTCTCCCCTCCGGCCCGCTGGCTGTCGAATTTGAGGACGTCGAGTTCAGCTACGAAGGCAATGGCCGGACGCGCAGCCTCCACGGCGTGTCCTTCCAACTGCTGCCCGGCCAAATCCTGGGCGTGCTGGGCCGGACGGGGAGCGGCAAGACCACGCTCACCCGCCTGCTCTTCCGGTTGTACGACCCGGACTCCGGCGCGGTGCGGCTCGACGGCGTGGATCTGCGCGACGCGTCGCTCGACGAGGTACGCGCCCGCGTGGGCCTGGTCACGCAGGAGGTCCAGCTCTTCAAGGCGTCTCTGCGCAACAATCTCGCCTTCTTCAATCCGCGCGTGAGCGACGAGCAGATCGAGCAGGCGCTCCGCGATTTGCGGCTGTGGGACTGGTTCCAGAGACTGCCCGCAGGGCTGGATACGCTGCTGGAAACGGGCGGGCGCGGCCTCTCCGCCGGGGAGGCGCAGCTCCTCGCCTTCACTCGCATCTTCCTCAAAGACCCCGGCCTGGTCGTCCTCGACGAAGCCTCGTCGCG
>DAOTXG010000685.1:0-6463 GCA_034435515.1 Anaerolineales bacterium | reverse complement strand
GGCGACGAGTTTGCGCGGCGGTTCATCGTCGAAGCCGGCGCGTTCATCGGCCGCGCCGTCGCCGATTTGATGCACCTGTTCAACCCCTCCATCGTCATCTGCGGCGGCGGCGTGTCACTGCTCGGCGACATTCTGCTCGATCCCGTGCGGGAGGCCGTGCGCCGCTACGCGATGAGCGATTTCTACTGGCGCGATTGCCCCATCGTCCAGGCCGAACTGGGCGACGACGCCGGCCTCATCGGCGCCGGCGCGTTGGCGATGGAAGAGAGTAAAAATCGGACCGAAGAGTAAATCCGCGTATTGCGTATTCCGTATTGCGTAAATGGAAGCAGACTCTTGACCCATAGGCAACAATACGCAATACGCTATACGCAATACGCGATAAGCGATACGCGATAAGCCACTATGCGCTGGTCACTCCGTCTTGGCCGCATCCGCACCGTTCCGGTCGAAATCCACTGGCTGTTCCTGCCGCTGCTGGCGTGGCTGGCGTTTCAGGAATGGGACAACCACGTCCGCTGGATGCTGCCAGTGTTTGCCTACTCCAACTGGCTGGCCGACCCGGAACTGCTCGGCGATGCGGCCCGTTCTTTGCTCGACGGTCTGCGGGGTTTCCTCGCCTCGGCGGGAATGCTGATCCTGGTTTTCGCCTGTGTCCTCGTCCACGAAGTCGGGCACATGGTCCACGCGCAGGCGCTCGGCATCCCGGTGCGGCGCATCCTGCTGCTGCCCTTCGGCGGGCTGGCCGAACTGGCGCGCCTGCCGGAGCGCCCGGTGGACGAACTGCGGGTTGCCCTGGCCGGCCCGGCGGCCAATTTGGGCCTGGGTCTGATCTTTGGCGGGTTGGCTTACACGTGGACGCTGGCGGAAGCCTCGTCGGTACGTGAAACGCTGCGGCTGATCGTGAGCGGCCGCGCGGATTGGCTGTCAGGTGCGCTGGTCTATCTCGCCGCGGCTAACTTTGGCATCGCGCTCTTCAACCTCGTCCCGGCCTTCCCTATGGACGGGGGCCGCCTCCTCCGCAGCCTGCTCGCGCTCGTGCTGACCCGCCTCACAGCCACCCGCCTCGTCTCCGGCCTCAGTTGGGCCTTCAGCGGCTTGTTCATCCTGTTGGGCCTCGGCTTTGGAGAGCGCTGGCTCATTCCCGCCTCGCCGGGACTGGCGCTCGTCGGCTTGTTCGTCGTCTTCGGCGCGGGTTTCGAGAAATTCGCCGACGAAAGCCGGGCCATTCTTCAGCGGATCGCCGTCCGCGCGGCGGTGCGCCAGCCGACGTGGACGCTTTCTCCGACCGACCTGGTAACGCCTGGCCTGATCTCGGCCTTTCTGCTTTATCCTATTCTTCCGGTGGTCGTCGGGGTCAAAGTGGTAGGCCTGTTCTCCCGGCAGGACCTGGAAAACGCCCTGAAGTCGAAGATCCATTTCAGGGGGCAGACCGGACATGGCCCCGGTTACACCGTCGCGCACCTCATGCGCACCCGCTTCCCCTATCTCCGCGCGGACGAAGACCTGTGGCGCGCGCAGCAACTGCTCCTGGGCGCAGACCTGGGCGCCCTGCCCGTTCTCGACGGCGACCGGCTCTACGGGATGCTAACCCCCGCCGACATCCACGCCGCGCGGACGCGGCCAGCGGACACGCGCGCAGTCGCTACGAGCGAGGAAGCGCCGACGTTTACGCCATGCGGCGGCGGCACGAGCTAACCAGACGCCTGGTGGACGCACTTGCGTGCGTCACTACGAACTATGTGATTCACGATACGCGATACGCAATACGCAATACGCCAGAGGAGGCTATCTGACCTCATGACCATCACGAAATTGAACGTTCCCGGTCCGAAGGCTAAAGAGATCCTGGCGCGCGACGCGGCGACCATCTCGCCCTCCTACGCGCGCGATTACCCGTTTGTCATGGATCATGGCCGCGGCTCCGAAGTGTGGGACGTGGATGGCAACCGCTACGTCGACTGGGCCGCCGGGATCGCCGTTTGCTCGACCGGCCACTCGCACCCGGAGGTGGTGAAGGCCATCCAGGACCAGGCCGAGAAATTCCTGCACATCTCATCCGACTACTATCATCCCAAGTGGGTCGAGCTGGGCGAGAAACTGGACGAGATCGCGCCATTCAAGGAAGACGCGCTGTGCTTCATGACCAACTCCGGCACGGAGTCGGTCGAGGCGGCGATTAAACTCGCCAAATACCACACCGGGCGCTCGCGTTTCATCGGCTTCTTCGGCGGCTTTCACGGGCGCACGATGGGCGCGCTCGCCTTCACCGCCAGCAAGAGCGTCCAGCGCGCGGGCTTCTTCCCGATGATGGGCGGCGTGACCCACATCCCGTATCCAGACCCGTATCGTCCCGTGCTCAACACCAAGTTTTATGACGACTACGGCGATGCGGTGATTGACTATCTCGAAAACACCGTGTTCGCGCAGGGCGTCCCGCCGGAGGACGTGGCCGCCCTCCTCGTCGAGCCGATCCAGGGCGAGGGCGGCTACGTGGTCCCGACCAAAAACTTCTTCCCGCGCCTGCGGGAGGTGTGCGACCGGCACGGCATCCTGCTCATCGCCGACGAGGTGCAGTCGGGCATGGGGCGCACGGGCAAGATGTGGGCCATCCAGCACTGGGGCGTCGAGCCGGACATCATCTGCATCGCCAAAGGCATTGCTTCCGGGATGCCGCTGGGGGCGATGGTCGCGCGCAAGTCCATCATGACCTGGCCCCCCGGCGCGCACGGCAACACCTACGGCGGCAACCCCCTCTCGTGCGCCGCCGCGCTCGCCACCATCCGGCTGATCGAGAACGGCTTCATGCAGAACGCCGTCGAACAGGGCGAGCACATCATGGAAGCGCTGGAGGAGATGATGCCCCGCCATCCGAGCCTGGGGCACGTGCGCGGCAAGGGGCTGATGATCGGCGTGGAGTTCGTGAAAGACAAGGCGACGAAAGAGCCGGCCAAGAAACTGCGCGACGCCCTGGTGCACAACGCCTTCGAGCGCGGGCTGCTCCTGCTGGGCTGCGGGCAATCCGTCGCGCGCATCGCCCCGCCGCTCAACATCGCGCGCCCGCTCGTGGACGAGGCGCTGGAAATTTTTGAAGAGGCGCTGACCGAGGCGGAGACGCGGAGCGGGTCGGGGTGAGCTAGTGTAACTGTGCCTGACCTGCTCGAGACCCTCGCCAGTTACGTCCCGGCGCTGATTGCGCGCCGCCTGGCCGCCAACCCGGCCCCGATCACCGCGCCCACCGTCGAGCGCTTCCCGGCGGCGGTGCTGTTCGCTGACGTGACCGGGTTCACCGCGCTCACCGAGCGGATCGCCCAGCGCGGCCCGCAGGGCGTGGAGGAACTGACGGGCGTGCTCAAGGACTACTTCGAGCCGCTCGTCGCGCTCATCTACGAGCATGGCGGCGACGTGATGAAGTTCGCCGGAGACGCGCTGTTAGCCATCTGGCCGGTCGATCGCGAAGCACCCCGCCAGGGGGCTGAGCGCGCCGCCGGACTGGCCCCGGCGACCGGCTGGGCGGCGCAGTGCGGGCTGGCCATCCAGGAGCGGCTGCGCAATTACCGCGCCAGCGATGGGACGCGGCTCTTCCTCCGCATCGGCGTGGCGGCGGGCGACGTCGTCACTATGCACATCGGCGGTATGTACAAGCGCTGGGAGTTCGTCGTCGCCGGGGCGCCGCTCGTGCAGGTCAACCACGCGGAAAATCAGGCCCAGCCGGGGCAGGTCGTCCTCGCGCCTGGGGCCTGGGCGCTCATGCAAAATTATTGCGTGGGTCATCCGCTGCGGAATGGCTACGTTCAAATCGAAGCGTTCCCTTCCCCGCTGCCGCTCCATGGGGGCCCGCCGCCGCCTCAGGTCCCCGCCGCCGCCGCCGCGCCGCTCAAGGCTTACATCCCCGGCGCCATCCTCTACCGCCTCGAGGCCGGCCTGAGCGGCTGGCTCGCCGAGCTGCGCCGGGTCACCGTCATCTTCGTCAATCTGCCGGACTGGGATCACACCACGACGCTCGACCAGGCCCAGGCGGTGATGCACGGCTTGCAGGAGGCGGTCTACCACTACGAGGGCAGCATCAACAAGCTCAACGTGGACGACAAAGGCATTACGCTCGTCGCCGCGCTGGGCCTGCCGCCGCTGGCGCACGAGAACGACGCAGTGCGCGGGGTGCAGGCGGCGCTGAAAATCAAGGAGACGCTCGACCGGCTGGGCTGGCGCAGCGGCATCGGCGTCGTCACCGGGCAGACGTTTTGCGGCGCCATCGGCAGCCGAATACGGCGCGAGTATACGATGCTTGGCGACGTGGTCAACCTGGCCGCGCGGCTGATGCAGGCCGCGCCCGGCTCGATCCTGTGCGAGACGGCGACGCACCAGGCCGCCCAGAGTGACATTGACTTTGAGACGCTCGCCCCCATCACCGTCAAAGGCAAGGCTGAGCCGATTCAGGTCTACCGCCCCCTCGGCCAGAAGAAGACTGCCCTGCGGCTGGGGGCGCGGACGGAAATGGTCGGGCGGGCCGCCGAACGCCGGCTGCTGGCCGCTCAACTCCAGGCTCTGCACCGGGATCACCAGGGCAATACCCTCGTCGTCGAGGGCGAGGCTGGCATCGGCAAGTCGCGCCTGGTGGACGATTTGCGCCGCCAGGCGGAAGCGATGCACCTGACGGTGTTTTTCGGCGCGGGCGACGCCGTCGAGCGCGGGTTGTACTACGCCTGGCGGCGCATCATCAGCCAGCTGCTCGACCTGGAGATTCTCACCGGCGTCGAGGCCCGCCGCCAGCACGTCCTGAACTTGCTGGAAGACGACCCCGAACTCGTCCGCCTCTCGCCGCTGCTCAGCGACCTCCACATGGACCTGGACATCCCGGATAACGAACTGACGGCGCCGATGTCGCCGCAGGTGCGCGCGGACAACCGGCGCGATTTGCTCCTCCGGCTGCTGCAGGCCTCGGCCACGCGTTCGCCGAAGATCATCATCCTCGAAGACGCCCACTGGATGGACTCGGCCTCGTGGGAACTGGCGCTCCTCGTCCACCAGCGAGTTCAACCCTTGCTCTTCATCCTCGTCGCCCGCTCCCTGGCCGAGCAACGCCTGGTTCCCTCCGTTCCCCTGACGCCCCCGGAATATACTCAAATTATCAACGCGCCTCACACCCGGCGGCTGCCGCTGGACGTCCTCTCCCCCGAAGAGGCGCTCACGCTGGTGGCGCGCCGCCTGGGGGTCTCGGCGGTGCCCGAGCCGGTGGCCGCGCTCATCCAGGACAAGGCGCAGGGCAACCCCTTCTTTAGCGAGGAGTTGGCCCACGCGCTGCACGACACTGGCCTCATCCGCGTGGTGGACGGCGAGTGCCTCATCGCGCCCGAAGCCGGCGACCTGCGCAGTGTGAACCTGCCCGACACCGTGCAGGGTGTGATTACCAGCCGCATTGACCGCCTCAGTCCGCCCCAGCAGCTGGCGCTCAAGGTCGCCAGCGTCATCGGGCGTGAATTTGCGCTCCGCACGCTGGCCGACATTTATCCCATCGAGTCGGAGCGGGCCGCGCTGCCCGATTATCTGGCGAAACTCCGGCATCTGGACCTGACCCCGCTCGACACGCCAGAGCCCGAACCGGCTTACATCTTCAAGCACACCATCACACAGGAGGTCGCCTATAACCTGATGCTGTTCTCGCAGCGGCGCGAGCTGCACCGGGCCGTGGCCGAGTGGTACGAGCGCGTCGAGGCGCAGGACCTGTCGAAATACTATCCGCTGCTCGCGCACCACTGGAGCAAAGCGCTCGACGCCCAGCGCGCCGAGACCGAGTTAGTGCTCAAGGCGATTGACTATTTTGAAAAATCGGGCGAGCAGGCGATGCGCAACTATGCCAACCAGGAGGCCATTGGCTTTTTCACCGAAGCCCTGGCGCTGGCCGAGGGCTATCTCCCGGCCTCGCCGCGTGGCGGCGGCATCCCCTTGCGTGGCGGCATCCCCCTGCGTGGCGGCGGCATCCCCATGCCGCGCACTCCCCTCTCCCCCCTGCGCCGGGCGCGCTGGGAGCGACAACTAGGCGAAGCCTATTTAAATCTCGGCCACCTGGCCGAGAGCCGCAAACATTTCCAGGTCGCAGCGGCGGCGCTGAGTCAATCCGTCCCCAGCACGCGCGGCGGACTGATCACCAGCCTGGCCGGGCAAGTGTTGCTCCAGGCCCTGCGCCGCCTGTCACAGAGAAAGAAAGAGACAGAGAAAAAGAAAGAGAGCGCCGAATTGTTGGAGGCGGCGCGCACTTACGGCGGGTTGGCGCAGATTTACTTCTACGGCAACGAGATGACGCGGAACATTCATGCCAACTTGCGCTCACTCAACCTGGCCGAAGCCGCCGGCCATCAACCGGCCGAATTGGCGCGCAGTTACGCGAACGTCTGCGTCGCCGCCGGCTTGATCCCGCTCCACGCGGCCGCCGAGGCCTACAGCCGCCGGGCGCGTGAAACCGTCC
>DAOTXG010000684.1:0-6496 GCA_034435515.1 Anaerolineales bacterium | reverse complement strand
GACTTAAACTCCAACGACAACCAGGGCGTGCGTTATGCGCTGCTGAACCTGTTATTGGAGATGGAACGTGACGCCGAGGCGAGGGCTCTGCTCCAGCAGTACGACGACGGCATGGCCGAGTGGCGCTACACCTGGGCGCTGATGGAGTTCCGGCAGCGCGGCGCTGGGAAAGCCGCGGACCGCCGGTTGAAAGCCGCGCTGAAATACAACCCGTACGCGCCGGCCTACCTGACCGGGCGCAAGCGCATCCCCAATCAACTTCCGCCCTACTACGGCATTGGCGACGAAGCCGAGGCCATCCACTACGCCCACCGTTATCTCAACCACTGGCGGCGCACGCCGGGGGCGGTGGAATGGCTCAACGCTTTTTCCAGTCGCGGAAAATTTTGAGCAGCTCGTCCTTCGCCTGGGGCGCTAACGACGCCTCGGTGAGTCGGCCGGTCAGGCGGATCGTCCGCTGTATTTGATCCAGATAGCGGTTGCAGCCCACGCATCCCTCCAAATGCGTCTCAAACCGCGCGCGCTCGGTCGGCGGCAGCGCCCCTTCCAGGTATTCGGTGACTAACTCGACCAGTTCCTGGCACGTCAATCCGTCAACGCTCATCAGCTTATCGGCCTTCGTCAAAATATTTTTCTAATGCCCGGCGCACCCTGGCCCGCGCGCGATGCAAGAGAACTCTCTGGTTAGTCTCAGATATTTCTAAAGCATTACAGACTTCGTCCGCCGCCCAGCCCTCAATATCCCGCAGCGTGATGACCTCCCGCTGGCTGGGAGGGAGCGCCTCGATAGCCTTCTGGATGTGAGCCAGAGTTTCCCGGGTTGAAAAGTATTCTTCAGGGATCTCATCCCACGCCGCCGGATTCACCGCCCAATGATACGGCGTTATGGGACTGTCGTCGGGGAGGAAGCGCTCTGGGGAGACAGCCGGTTCCGCGGATTCGGCGGCGGGATCCCAGAAGGCCGAAAACGGGATGGAGCGGCTTTCCCGCTGGCCGCGCGTCTTGGCGCGATTCGTGAGGATGCGGAAGAGCCAGGTCTTCAGCGAGGCGCGGCCCTCAAAACGCGGCAGCCCTTCCAGGACGCCCAACCACGTCTCCTGGGCGACCTCCTCGGCGATGGCCCGGTCGGACACGTACAACATCGCCAGGCGCACCAGCGAGGCGTGATAGCGTTCGATCAGGGCCTCGAAGGCGGCGGCGTCCCCGGCCCGCAACGCCTGGACCAGTTTCCACTCTTCGTCGGAGATCAAGCGACCAACCGGGTTGGATTGAGCAGTCACGGCTGGAAAGCATACTCCAACGCACAGTGTCCGTCAAACCGCAGACCCTAAGGGTCTCAGAGACCCTTAGGGTCTGAATCCCTAAACCCACGTCGGCTCTTCGTAAACTCCGAACACTTCCTTCATCACCCCCACGATTTCGCTCAGCGTGCAATAGGCGCGGACGCAGTCGAGGATGCCAGGCATCGTGTTTTCCGTCCCCTGGCAGGCGAGGCGCAGGCGGTCGAGGGCCTGCCCGGCGCGCCCGTTGTCGCGCTCTTGCCGCAGCCGCTCCAGCCGCCTGACCTGCCGCTCGTAGCCCTGCGGGTCCATCTGCAAGAGGGGGATCGCGATCGGCTTGTCGTCCACGTACTCGTTGACGCCGACGACGACGCGCGCCTTCTCGTCAATCTCGCGCTGGTATTGATAGGCCGCGTCGGCGATCTCGCGCTGGAAGAAGCCCTGTTCGATGGCGGGCAGCAGGCCCCCCAGGTTCTCGATCTGGCGGAAGTAATCGCGCGCCTGCGCCTCGAGGCGGTTGGTCAGCGCCTCTACGAAGTACGAGCCGCCCAGCGGGTCCACGGTGTTCGCCGCGCCGGACTCGGCCGCGATGATCTGCTGGGTGCGCAGGGCAATGGTCACGGCTTTTTCCGAGGGGAGCGCCAGGGCCTCGTCCATCGAATTGGTGTGCAGCGATTGCGTCCCGCCGAGGACGGCGGCGAGGGCTTGCAGCGCGACGCGGACGATGTTGTTCTCCGGCTGCTGCGCCGTCAGGCTCACCCCGGCGGTCTGCGTGTGGAAGCGCATCAGCCACGAGCGCGGGTCTTGGGCGCCGAAGGTCTCGCGCATCTCCCGGGCCCAGAGGCGGCGCGCCGCGCGATATTTGGCGATCTCCTCGAAGAAATCGTTGTGCGCGTTGAAGAAGAACGACAGGCGGGGGGCGAACTCGTCCACCGGCATCCCCCGCGCGACGCCCCAGCGCACGTACTCCAGCCCGTCGGCGAGCGTGAAGGCCAATTCCTGCGCCGCCGTGCTCCCCGCCTCGCGGATGTGGTAGCCGGAGATGGAGATGGTGTTCCACTGCGGCGCAACTTTCGAGCCGTACTCCATCGTGTCTACCACCAGCCGCATGGAAGGCTCGGGCGGGAAGATGTACTCCTTCTGCGCGATGTACTCTTTGAGGATGTCGTTCTGGATCGTCCCGCGCAGCTGGTCGGGCCGGACGCCCTGTTTCTCGGCCACGGCGATGTACATCGCCCAGAGGATGGCGGCCGGCGAGTTGATCGTCATCGAGGTCGAGACTTTGTCGAGCGGGATGCTGTTGAGCAGGATTTCCATGTCCTTGAGCGAACTCACGGCCACGCCGCACTTGCCGAACTCGCCCAGCGCCTCGGGCGCGTCGGTGTCGTAGCCCATGAGCGTCGCCAGGTCGAAAGCGATGGACAGGCCCATGCTGCCCTGTTCGAGCAGGTACTTATACCGCGCGTTCGACTCCTCCGCCGAGCCGAAGCCCGCAAACAGGCGCATGGTCCAGAGTTTGCCGCGATGCCCGGTGGCGTGCACCCCGCGCGTGAACGGGTATTCGCCGGGGAAGCCGAGGTCGTTGAGATAATCAAAGTCCGGCAGGTCAAGCGGGGTGTAGAGCCGGTTCACTTCTTCGGAAGAAGTGGTGATGAACTTCTCCCGGCTTTCGGGCGCACGGTCGAGCGTTTTCTTGAGCGTGGTTCCTTCCCACTGCTTGTGCGCGGCGCGGAGTTTTTCGAGATCGGACATGGGCGTTTCCTCGGGTGGTGGTTTGCGCTGAATTATAGGTGACAAGGTGACAAGGTGAAAGGGTGAGGTGTGTCGGACGGCAAGTGGAGCAGACCTCATTGGTTTTCGTTCACCGCTTCCCACGCAAATTCGAGCGCCTAGCCTTCGATGTAGGTTCTTAACCGATTTCAAGGAGGCCGGGCAAACTGTCAACGAATAGACAACCGCTTCGCGTAAACGAATTTCTCGGCGCGCTGACGCTCATTCGTTTACGCGAAGCGGTTGGTCATTCGTTGACAGAAGCTCCTTGAAATCCACGTTGAGCGTCGATGTATTCCACCCAGACGATTCGCCCGTCGCCCCACACGCGCGCATCGGGAATAGCGTTCATCACATACTCCCTCGGCACGAGGCCGCCGATGATCGTCACCTCGACGATCACTGCGGAAGGCGAAGCGTCCCAGTTGAGAGGCGGTTTGGGAGGTACAAGCGCGTTGCAGGCGAGGGAGGCGAGCAGAGAGAAGCAGAGAAGCAGTGGGGTAGGGGAGCCGGGGCGAGGCATGGCTGGGTCTCCTGAGGAGATTACAGTCCGATGTTATCCGCACTCGTTTGTTTGCACGATTGCCTCTTGACATCGCCACTCAATGGTTATAACCTAATTCTAACCTACGTCTTAGCCAATTTTCCGCAGTTTCAGCCGCAGTTGCACTGCGGCTGGCCCGGACGGCAGTGCAATCGTGAAGCATCCCTTTGGGACTGCCGTCCGAACAAAGGAGTTTTGTGGGTGCGGAAAACAGGCTTGGCTGTGCAACCAACGGGCTTCCAGGCGGCCAAGTCTGGTAGCCTGTCGGGATATTTCGGCCCCTCACCCATCCATAAGGAGATGCCACGATGAAGCGGAACATAGCCAAACACAGCACCAGGCTCCTCCCCATCCGACTGCTCCTCTTGCCAGTCGCCGGCCTGATGCTTTTGTCCTCGGTTGCGCCGATGCACGTCGCGGCTCAAAGCGGCGACGGCGTGAAACCCTTCACGAGTTATGCGGTCAACTTTGCCGAGTCCGGGCCGGCGAGTGAACTTCCCCCGGAGGCAGTGAAAGAGGCGGCCTCACTGGGACTCGACGCCCTGGCTGCGGCAGCCGACGAGTCTGGCGAAGAAGGTGAAGCCGTTCCCGACCTCGAAGTTCCTATGCTGCCACTCCCGAAGGGAGAAGAAACAGCCGGCTTAGAATCCTTCCAGGCATTGGCGGAGGCCGCAGAGCCGGCGTCTGATTCTGGAATCCAGACAACTCTCTCCACGTTATCCATCCCTGGCCCGCTGGTCAACTTTGATGGATTGAGCAGTCAGGATAACTTCAACGCCTTTGGCTTCCGCGTCTCGCCGCCTGACACGAATGGCGACGTGGGGCCTAACCACTACGTCCAGATGACCAACCTGCTCGTGCGCGTTTTCGACAAATCGGGCGTACCCCTGACTGCGCCTTTCAAATTGAGCAGCCTCTTTGCCCCCCTCGGAGGACAATGCACCGCAGAGGACCAGGGCGACCCAATCGTGTTGTACGACCCACTGGCCGATCGCTGGCTGCTGAGCCAGTTTGCGTTTGCCAGCCTTTCCGCCCCACCATACCACGAATGCATTGCCATCTCCAAGACCGGTAATCCAGCCGGGCCGTATTTCCTGTACGACTTCATCACGCCGGGCAACGAATTCCCGGATTACCCTAAACTCGGCGTCTGGCCGGACGGCTACTACATGACGGTTAACCAGTTTACCAATGGCGGGCCGTTCAACGGCACCGGCGCGTATGCCTTCGACCGTCAGAAGATGCTGGCCGGAGACCCGACGGCCGGTTTTATCTACTTCAATCTGAATCTGGCCTCCCATCCCGAGGCCATCGGCGGTATGCTGCCCTCGGATTTCGACGGCCTGATTCCACCACCCGCCGGCCGGCCCAACACGTTCGCCTACTTCATCGCCACCGAGTTTGGCGATGCGAGCGATGGATTGCGGCTCTTCGACTTCCACGCCGACTTCGCGAATCCAGTCAACTCCACCTTCACGGAAAGAGCCGAGAGCCCGGTGGCGGTGGCCGCCTTCGATCCGCGTACTCCCGCCGGGCGAGATGACATCCAGCAGCCGCCGCCGGCTTCTGCCACCACTGCGGCGTTGGACGCCATTGCCGACCGGTTGATGCACCGGCTGCAATATCGCAACACTGGAAGCGCAGAGTGGCTGGTGACAAACCATACGGTCAACGTCAGCGGCTCGACGGTCTTGGGCGTGTACCGGGCCGGGGTGCGCTACTATCAGCTCGCCAGCACCGGCGGCGCGTTCACGGTGGCCGAGCAGGCCACTTTCGCGCCCGCCGATGGGAACAGCCGCTGGATGGGCAGCGCGGCAGTGGACAACCAGGGCAACCTGGCCGTCGGCTATTCCGTTTCAAGCATTACGACGTTCCCCTCCATTCGCTACGCCGGCCGCCTGACGACAGACCCGCCGAGTGGCCTGTTCCAGGGCGAAACCACGCTGGTGGCTGGCACCGGCGTCCAAACCGGCACTGGCTCTCGCTGGGGCGACTACAGCGCGTTGACCGTTGACCCAACGGATGAGTGCACCTTCTGGTTCACGGCTGAATACTACACGGCGGCGAGCCAGGCGACGAGTGCGGTTGGCTGGCTGACTCGCATCGGCAGCTTCCGGTTCGCCGAGTGCGCACCCGCCCCACAGGGGACGCTGCAAGGCGTGGTGACAGATGCCGGCACCGGCTTGCCAATCGGCGGAGCGTTCGTCCAAATCTCCAATGGCTTCTCGCAAGTCAGCGACGCTTCCGGCAACTATGCCAGGAACCTGGCCCCCGGCACCTATGACGTTACCGTGTCCAAGTTCGGTTATCAGGCCGCCACTGTTACGGGGGTTGTCATCTCCAACGGGGGCACAACCAGCCTCGACGTGGCGCTGGTCGGGGTTCCGGTCATGGCGTCAGACGGCGCTGCTCTCGTCGCGGAGGGCTTTGCGCCGGCCAACGGCGTGATTGATCCGGGCGAGACGGTGACCGTGAACTTCACACTACAAAACATCGGCGCAGGCGCTACCACGAACCTTGTGGCGACGCTGCCGGCGACGGGTGGAGTGCTGAACCCGGGTGGGCCGCAGTCGTACGGCGTGATCGCCCCCAACGGCGGCACAGGCACGCAGGCCTTCACCTTCCGCGCCGACCCGCTGCTGGGCTGCGGCGGCATACTTGTCGCCACGCTGCAACTCCAGGATGGGGCGACCGACCTCGGCCTGGCGACGTTCAACTTCACGCTGGGCACGCCGAACGTGCCGCTGACGGAGAACTTTGACGGGGTGACGGCTCCCGCGCTGCCGGCGGGTTGGACGGCGACGGTGGCGGCCGGTCTCTCGACGAACAACTGGCGGACGGTGACGACCAGCCCGGACAGCGCGCCAAACACGGCGTTCGTGCCCGACCCGGCCACAGTGCA
>DAOTXG010000683.1:0-3287 GCA_034435515.1 Anaerolineales bacterium | reverse complement strand
AGACAGACCAGCAGGTTCACGCCGCCTTCCGCGAGCGCCAGGTCTATCGCATTGACCACTACCTCGGCAAAGAGACCGCGCAGAACATCCTGTTCTTCCGCTTCGCCAACACGATCTTCGAGCCGGTGTGGAACCGTAACTACATCTACAGCGTGCAGATCACCGTCGCGGAGGAGGTGGACGTCGGGCATCGCGCGGGCTATTACGACCAGGCGGGCGTCTTGCGCGATATGTTCCAGAACCACATCCTGCAGCTGCTCACGCTCGTGGCGATGGAGCCGCCGGCTTCGTTCAACGCCGACGCCATCCGCAACGAAAAGGTCAAAGTCCTGCAGGCCATCCGGCCCATTCCGGTGGAGGCCGTCGCGCAGAACGTCGTCCGCGCGCAATACCGCAAATATCGCGACGCGCCCGGCGTGGCCCCCGGCTCCGAGACGCCAACCTACGCGGCGCTGCGCCTGCACATTGACAACTGGCGCTGGCAGGGTGTGCCGTTCTACCTGCGCTCTGGCAAGGCGCTGGGGGCCAAACTGTCCGAGATCATCGTCCAGTTCCGTCGCCCGCCGCACGTCATGTTCAATTTTCCGCCTGGCCACCGGCCCGTCTCGAATATGATCGCCATCCGCATCCAGCCGGACGAGGGCATCCACCTGCGCTTCGACGCCAAGGTGCCCGACACGGCGCAAGAGACGCGCCCCGTGGACATGGAGTTCCATTTCCGCTCTTCGTTTGGCGATGGAGGCCTGCCGGACGCCTACGAGCGGCTTATCCTCGACGCGCTCAACGGCGACGCCTCGCTCTTCACGCGCAGCGACGAGATCGAGGCGGCGTGGCGGCTGATGGACCCGATCCTGCAGGGATTAGCCTCGCCCCACGCGCCGCCGCTGGCCTTCTACGAATCCGGAACGTGGGGGCCGGCCGAGGCCGACGCCTTCATCGCCCACGACAACCGGCAGTGGCTGACAGGGTAGAAATGTTTGAACTTCGCACTTACCCCACTTCCGATGCGCTGGCTCGCGCTGCCGCCGAGTTGTTCGTGACGCTGGCCTCGGAGGCGATTGCGGCCCGCGGGCGCTTTGCCGTGGCCCTCTCCGGCGGCTCAACCCCGAAAGCGATGCACACCTATCTGTCTTCGCCCGAATTCGTAAGCCGCGTGGATTGGGCGCGCGTCCACATCTTTTGGGGTGATGAGCGCTGTGTCCCGCCGGACCACGAGCACAGCAGTTACCGCATGGCCCGGGAAACCCTGCTCGACCGCGCGCCTATCCCGCCGGACAACATCCACCGCATCCGAGGCGAAGCCGACCCGGAACAGGCGGCGCGGGAATATGAGGCTGAACTGCGTCAGACCTGGAAGGTCTCGGAGACCTTCCAGGTCGTGCCACGCTTCGACCTCATCTATCTCGGCATGGGAGACGACGGCCACACAGCCTCAATCTTTCCAGGCGCGACCGCTGTACGCGAACAGGCGCGTTGGGTGGTGGCGCAGGAACACAACTTTCCGCCGCCGCCGCTCGTCTCGCGCATCACGTTCACGCCGCCCCTGCTCAACGCCGCCGCCCACGTCGTCTTCCTCGTCATCGGCGCGGGCAAAGCCGGGCGGCTCAAGCAAGTGCTCCACGGGCCATACCAGCCGGCCGTCCTGCCCGCGCAGATTGTGAAGCCGACGGACGGGAGGTTGGTGTGGATGGTGGATGAGGCGGCGGGGAAATTTAGTATGGCGCTCAATGTGGATTCCAATGAGCTTCTGTCAACGAATGACAAACGAATAAACGAATAAGCATCAGCGTGTTAGGAAATTCGTTTATTCGTTGAGTATTCGTTGACAGTCTGCCCGACCTCCTTAAAATCTTTTAAGAGCATGGATTACCTATCGGAGTCCAGGTCCTTGGGCGGCGCTGGGACGACGAGCGGCTGCTGGCGATTGCCGAACTTCTCTCAGACGTGACGGGCGGTTTTCATCGGCCCCCTGGGTACTGAGCAGAGCGGATGTAATGCTTGTACCCGCGAATACGAATCGGTTATGCCGAAGGCCATCCGCTGCCGATTGCACGCCCGCCAGGATGGCGAGAGAAGTTTCGTGCAAGGGAAGGGGAAAATGACGAACGGGCCAATTAGCATCCCAATAAACCATCGAGTACAATGAGGTTATGGAGACAATGGCCTATGAGCGCCCTCACTGTGACTGAAACCATCCCCATTGAAGCGGACGCCGACGGCGTTATTCGCGTCAGCAAAACGCGAGTGACATTGGATACGATCATCGCCGCCTTCACAGAGGGCGCAACCGCTGAAGAAATTGCTCAACAGTACCCTTCCGTCCCCCTGGCCGATATTTATTCCGTCATCGGCTATTACCTGCGACGACGCTCAGAAGTAGAAGCCTACCTCAGCCGGCGACGCCAATTGGCTGAACAGGTACGCCGAGAAAACGAGTCACGCTTCAATCCGGTAGGTATACGGGAAAGGCTAATGGCACGCCGCGCCAGCGGGAGAGCATGACCTATGCTTCAGTTCGCCGCTGACGAAAACTTCAATAACGACATTGTACGCGGTTTGCTGCGCCATAAGCGGGACCTGGATATTGTCCGGGTTCAAGATGCCGGTTTGTCGGGCGTAGATGATCCTACAGTGCTTGAGTGGACAGCGCAACAGAATCGCATCCTGTTGACGCAGGATGTCACCACGATTACAAAATACGCTTATGAGCGCGTTCGCGCTGGTAAACGCATGCCTGGCGTATTTGAAGTCAGCCGCTATGCCTCAATCGGTGCGGTGATTGAAGACATTCTGTTGTTGGCCGAATGTAGTTTGGAAGGCGAATGGGAGGGCCAGGTCCGTTATTTGCCACTGCGGTAGGGCGGGCAGCGAGAATCGCTTCAAAAACCAGTTGGGGTTCAAGGCAAGCATCCGCTAATCCGCTATGCCGAAGGCCATCCGCTGCCAGCACCCCCGCGGCAGTTGTTTTTTGGGGGAACGGGCCTATACTGACGAAAGATTGAAGCGAGGCCTCGTTCCGCAATTCCCCCGGTGCAATCGGCCCGAAAGGCAAAAAGGCTATTCCGTAGAAGAGTCTCCACAGGCCCTAATTACGGAAACTTTCCGTAATTAGGGCCACCAGGGGTGATATTACGGAAGGCTCTTCCGCAAAAGGCGCGGGGAGATAGATGGAAAGTTTCCATATACTCATAGGTTGGACGAACATTTGTTCTACTTGTTCCGTGAAGGAGAGCTGTAGGCCAATGGAGTTGGCAGGGGATTATAATAGCAGCATGTTCGAGACCCGC
>DAOTXG010000682.1:0-3334 GCA_034435515.1 Anaerolineales bacterium | reverse complement strand
GCGTTCCTTCCCTTCTCACCTTCTTCACCACCTTGTAGCCATACGCCTCGCGGTAGCTCTTGTCGGTCGCGTGGGCGAACATGTCCTGGTCGGCGTAGTCGCTGGCGTAGATGTCCTGGGCGCGGACGACCCACAGGTTCACGCACGCCATGCGCCGGGCGTATTGTTCCTTCGCCAGCACCAGCGCCATCTCCGGGTCGGTCGCGTGCACCGAGCCGACGTGGACGTGAGCCTCACCCCGCGCTTTTTGATGAAAGACTTCGTAGACGTCCCATTGGGTGTCGGGCATATTCCGTATTGCGTATTACGTATTGCGTATTGGGTACCGTGTCATTTCGGGGTGCTGCGGAATACGCAACACGCAATACGCAATACGCGCTCAGATGACTGGAACTCCGCGCCCATGGTCGTGCGCCGCCAGCGCCGCGCGCACCCAGGCGCCGTCTTCGTGCGCCATGCGGCGGACGGCGAGACGCTCCTGGTTGCACGGCCCGCCGCCGTTGATGACGCGCTTGAACTCGTCCCAGTCGGGGTCGGAGAATTCCCATTCGCCCGTGTCCGGGTTCTTGCGGAGGTTCGGGTCGGGGACAGTCAGGCCGAGTTCCCAGATCTTGGGCACGTACTGGTCGAGGAACTCCTGCCGCATTGCGTCGTTGGTCTTGATCTTCACCCGCCAGCGCATCAGGATTTCGGTATGCGCGGAGATTTTGTCCGGCGGGCCGTGGAAGTGCATGATGGGCCGCCACCAGCGGTTGAGCGCGTCCTGCAGCATCGCGCGCTGCGCCTGGGTCCCGTTCGCCAGCGTCACCACCGAGTCGTAACCGTATTTCAGATGAAACGACTCTTCGTAGCAGATGCGCTTGAGCGCGCGGCAGTAGGGGCCGTATGATCCCTCCGCGTTCGTGTTCTGGTTGATGATCGCGCCCGCGTCAATCAGCCAGGCGATGACGGCGGTGTCGGCCCAGGTGGGTGTGGGGTAGTTGAAGACGTTGGAATACTTGGATTTGCCGGAGAGCAGGTCGGCGATCATCTGCTCGCGGCTCTTGCCGAGCGTCTCGGCGGCGCGGTAGAGCAGCTGCGCGTGGCCGACCTCGTCCTGCACTTTGGCGACGAGCGCGAGTTTGCGGCGGAAGCCCGGCGCGTGCGGGATCCACTTGCCCTCCGGCAGCGCGCCGACGATCTCGCTGTGCGCGTGCTGCTCGATCATGCGGATCAACTGCCGGCGGTATTCGGCGGGCATCCAGTCCGGCGGCTCGATCTTTTCGCCGCGCGCGATGCGGGCCTCGAACTCGGCCAGCTTCTCCGGGTCTTCGTTAGCGGTCGGAGATTGCTTGACGTCGGCGAAAGTGGTGGTACCGTACATGGGCGCTTCTCCATTCAGGGGCGTAGTGCGTAGTGCGTATTGCGTAATCAGATACGGACTACGCAATACGGAATACGGAGTACGTTTCACGCCGTCCGATACAATCCATTCAACATCATATCCGCCAGCGTGCTGCCGATCTCTTCCGGCGTCATCGGGCCGTCGGGCCGGTACCACTGGTGGGTCCAGTTCAGCGCCGACAGGACGAGGCGGGCCGCGAACCGCTCGTCCACCGGGGCGAAGATGCCCTCGCGGATGCCCTGTTCCAGCAGCGCGCGGAACAGCGCTTCGTACTCGTCCCGCCGCCGGGCGAACTGGTCGCGCTGCTTCTTCTTCAGGTGCCGCCACTCGTTGAAATAGACGCCGGAGGCGTCCAGGTGGCGGGTGATGACGCCGACG
Source organism: Anaerolineales bacterium (assembly GCA_034435515.1). Lineage (GTDB taxonomy): Bacteria > Chloroflexota > Anaerolineae > Anaerolineales > UBA6663 > DATDRS01. Next base: position 1,572 of record DAOTXG010000682.1, on the reverse strand, counting down.
TGGGCGATGATCGCCTTGCGGAGCTTGAGCGGCGTGGGGGCCTCCATGGCCATCACGGGCCGGAGCGCGGCGAAGAACTCGTCGGCGGCGCGGGAGGCAATCGTCCACAGCAGTTCTTCTTTGCTGCCGACGTGATGATACAGACTCGCCCCCTGGACCCCGACCGCCTTCCCGATGTCGCGCACCGAAGTAGCCAGGTAGCCCTTCTCGCGGAACAGCCGCTCGGCGGCGGCAAGGATCTGGTCTTTGCGCGGGGGGCCGTTGGGACGCCGGGGCATATGGAATAAACCTAACAAGCGTTAGATTATTGGGCATAGCGTACCCGGAAACCGGAGGGCTGTCAACGGTGACGGTGACCGGCGGCCTCGGCAACGTGCGGACGCAAGGGGCGTGGACGCAGAGTGGAGACGCTTATTCGACCAGCGGTGCCGGCCCGGAACTGACGATTGAGGTGAAAATGGGCGTCGGAGATTTGACGCTCGTCAACAAATAGGGCCGCTCGCAACTTCAGTTGTGCTCAAAACTTGTCAGGGGATGGGCGTGGGAGCGGCTTGTAGCCCCCTGACGGGGTGCTTCGCGATCGACCGCGACGGTCGCGGTTGCAAACCGCTCCCACAGACGAAATGGGCGTGCGCACCCGCGACGGTTCGAAAGCCATCGCGCGCTATTGGAGCCGGCGCCTGGGCGAGGGCGCAGGGGCGGGAGTTTTATCCGCCAGCAGCCAGACGGTGAACGTCGCGCCCTGCCCGGTCTTGCTCGTCACGTCAATGCGGCCCCCGTGGCGCTGGATGATGTCATGCGTGATCGCCAGTCCCAGCCCGGTCCCGCTGTCTTTTGTCGTAAAGAACGGGTCGAAGACGTTGACCAGGTCCTCGGGCGCGATGCCGATGCCTGTGTCCGTGATGGAGAGTGCGATTTCGTCGGCCCCCGGCGCGTAGTAGGTTTGAACGGTGAGCTGCCCGCCAGTGGGCATAGCCTCCGCCGCGTTCAGGCAGAGATTGAGGACGGCCTGCTTGAGCTGGTCACGGATGCCGCGCACCGGGGGCAGCGTCGAGTCGGGCTCAAAGACAAAGGTAATGGCGCTGTGCCGGAGGTGAGTGCTGATGAGTTTATGCACATCCTCGACCAGGGCGTTCAGCGACAGGGGCTTGAATTGCTCGCTCGTCGTCGGGCGGTAAGTCTCGCGCAGGCGGTTGATGAGATCGGCCATGCGCTGGGTCTCGGCCGTGACCACGTCCACGTCGGCCCGCGTCTCCTCGCTCAGGCAGCTCTCCTGGCGGATGAGGTACAGCGCGTTTTGAATGGCCTGGATGGGGTTGTTCAACTCGTGCGCCACCGAGGCGACCAGGCGGCCCATGGCCGCCAGTTTTTCGGTCTGCACCATCCGGGCGCGGCTGGCCTTCTCGTGCTGCAGGGCGTTTTCCAGGTCGGTGTACAGTTGAGCGTTCTCGATGGCCGTGCTCAACTGGCGGCCCACGTTCATCAGCCAGTTCAAGTCGTTCTCGTCGAGCGGGCGCTCGGCTTCCGACTCCACGGTCAGCACGCCGAGCAGGCGGTCGGCGTGGGTCAGCG